>JAHEBY010000421.1 GCA_024642025.1 Comamonadaceae bacterium
CAACCGGCTTGATCGCCCAGCCATGCCCCTTAAAGACCTGCCACCCGATGCCCGCCCGCGCGAGAAGCTTTTGGCGCGTGGTGCGAGTGCCCTGAGCGACGCGGAGCTGCTGGCCTTGCTGCTGCGCACTGGCATCAAGGGCAAGGGCGTGCTGCAAATGGCCGACGAGTTGCTACACCTCAAGGCCAACGGCGCAGGCACCCATGGCTTTGACGGGCTGGCTGGCCTCTTGCAAGCGACGCCGACCGACCTGAAGCGTGTCAAGGGTCTGGGGCCTGCCAAACGTGCCGAATTGGTGGCTGTGCTCGAGCTGGCCCGGCGGGCGATGGCCCAGCAGCTCAAAGAAAGGGCCGGGTTTGACACGCCCGATGCCGTCAAGCACTACCTGCAATTGCATCTGTCAGGCAAACCGCACGAGGTTTTTTGTGTTTTGTTTCTGGACGCGCAAAACCGGTTGCTCGCCATGGAAGAGCTTTTTCGCGGCACGCTCACGCAAACCAGTGTCTATCCCCGCGAAATTGTCTTGCGGGCGCTGCACCACCATGCGACGGCCGTGGTGCTGGCGCACAACCACCCCAGCGGGTCGGTGCAGCCATCGCGCGCCGACGAGGCACTGACGCAAACGCTCAAGGCCGCCCTGGCGTTGGTGGATGTGCGTGTGCTCGACCACGTCATTGTGGGTGCAGGCAATGCCCTGTCCATGGCTGAGCGGGGAATTCTGTGAAAACCCCGACCATCAAGGTTAAAGCACTGGCTGACCTGAAAACTGTAAAGATCGAAATCGTAGCCCAGGCAAAAGCACAAGCGATGGCTGCCGCTGAGCTGGCAAGCCGGCAAAAGCGGCTAGCGGCCGAAAGGAACCTTTTTGTCAACGCTGCTGGGGTCGTCAAGCCGCTGCCAGATAAGCGCAATGCGCTATTTAAAAAGGAGCAACCAGTTTCACGGCCGCTTCAAAAGCAGCTGGATGAAAAAGCCGTATTGCGCGAGTCCATCAGCGACGAATTTGATGTCAGCACCTTGCTGGACGTCGATGAGCACCTGAGCTTTCGACGCCCCGGGGTTGGCCCGGATGTGCCTCGCAAGCTGCGCAAAGGCGAATGGAGCATCCAGCGTCAGCTTGATTTGCACGGACTGCGCAGCGACGATGCACGCGAGGCGCTGGGCAGCTTCATCCGCGAGGCCCACAAACAGGGGCTGCGTTGTCTGCGCGTGGTGCACGGCAAAGGTTTGGGGTCTCCTGGCAAGGCGCCGGTTTTGAAAAACAAGGTCCATGCCTGGCTGGTACAAAAGAGCGAGGTGCTGGCCTTCGTGCAGGCAAAGCCAGCTGACGGAGGCGCCGGGGCGCTGGTGGTGCTGCTCACGCCCGGTCAGGGAGGAAAATAGACGCTTGGGCCGACGCGGTGGCCCGGCTGGGGATTGCCTGAATACGGCTGGTGCGGATATCCTTGCGTATATGACAACCGATGCCCAGCCGCGAAAACATGACGACGCCTGAGCTGGACGCTGCGACCGGGACCGAGGTGAAGTCGGCCGACAACCCGCCGTCTGAAGACTCGTCTTACTCAACGGTCCCTGCTGACCTGTCTGGTGACCTGTACGAGGCGCTAATTGGCCCTCACAACCGCGAGGCCTACCTGCAACGGTTCTCCCGGTTCGACGCCCGGGGCAAGGCAGGGCTTGACTGGCACTGGGGCGCCTTTGTATCAGCCCTGAACTGGTTGTTGTACCGTGGCATGTGGGGCGCCGCGCTGCTGTACTCGGCATTGATGTTGGCCGCCATGCTGGGGCTTTTTGGGATTGCACGCCTCGTCATAGACATGAGCGGCAACACGACGCTCGTCCTCTTTGCCGCATTCATGTTGGCGTCCTCAGTGCTGGCCGCCCTGCTGGCACACGGCGCGTTTTACCGATTCTGCAAGAAGAGAATCCTCGAGACGGTAGGCCTGTCTGACAACCTGAGGGATGCTCGGCGACGACTTGCCGAACAGGCCGCAACGCAGCGAAGGTTATTCGTGTTGCTGATCGTGAATCTGGCACTGGCCACCCTCGTGATCTGGGTTTACCAACACATGCCGGTTGCGACATCACCTAGTGCAAGCGCCATGCCGGCCAAAGTGCCACCACCCTTTACTGGCACGGTAAGTTTGCCGCCAGATGCATCCCGACCTGCAAATCCACCTGCTTCGCCCGCGTCGTCTGAGGCTCCGGCTGTCGTGGAAAAGGCAGTTGAGGTCAAGTCAGCCCCCGAAGCGTCTGCTGAATCCAAGCCTGTTGACACGGTGCAAGCTGCATCCCGTCCCGCGCAAGTGACGGCCACACCGGAGTCGTCTGCTGCCGCAGCTCCCGAACGGCGGTACTTTGTACAGGTAGGCGTGTTTGCCGTAGAGGGCAACGCGCACTCACTGCAGGAAAAACTCGAGGCAGAGGGGTTTCGGGTGCACACCCTTGGGCTGCAAACCCCCAAGGGCGTGATGATTCAGGTTCGGGTCGGGCCGTATGCTGGCAAGTCTGACGCACAGCAAGCCGCCACCAAACTGCAGACCCTCAATGTGCCAACTTACGTGCTGAAGCTGGAACCCTGACGCTCAAGCCCGCTGGGTGCTCAGACACCCTGGTTTCGCATCCAGTCAGCGGTCTGGAAAAAGCTGTCTCGCAGGCGGGCTTTGAGCTCTTCGTTGACCCCCGTCTCGCCCATGGCCTGGTCCATGCAGGCCAGCCATTGATCGCGCTCGGCAATTCCAATCTTGAACGGCATATGCCGGGCCCGTAGCCGGGGGTGCCCGAATCG
>JAHEBY010000422.1 GCA_024642025.1 Comamonadaceae bacterium
GCAAGCGCCTGACCGACCGTTAGCTTGCCTACGGCTGGTGGCCCAATAAGGAAGATGTGTCGCTTGGCCATGACGCAGGTCCCTCTTGTGCGCCCTAACGTCGGAGGCCAGGCGCGGCCGCAGGCCGTCGCCTCTGGGCCGACCTGTTATGCCGCACGTCTACAGTGACTCTCATTTGGCTCTCCAAGGCAGAACCTTCGCATACATGCTTGCCGCCATGGAGTCCACCCGCGCCACGAAAGAAGACGCTACTCGAAGCGACAGAGCTAACCCATGCGCAAGCAGTAACAGACCGAAGGCCGAAAAAGCACCAAACTCCAACCAGAACACGACCGGACTGTTTTCGCGAGTGCTCAATGACGGAGGGCGGGCAATGACCTGACCGGTAGACAACATCCAGCCACCGGCGCAAAGCAGCACCACGCCGATTGCTACATTGGTGAGGCCACGCGCGTTCATCAAAACTCCTCAATCTGCGGCATAACGTGATATGAAAGTCGATTCCACTGCGTATGGTGGCTCAAACTTGGTGGTGTGAAGAATCTGAATTTGCATCTTGTTGATTTATAACCGGTTTTCCCGCTATGGCCGTTGGGCTGACGGTCGGAGCTCCCTGATACGCTGCAAAAACGACCTTTTGCACAGACACTTCACCGTTTATCAGAAACTACAGTTAGGCTGCAAGCCTTGATTTTAATGGCTTAATGCTTCATACTGGTATTATGTACAGCTATATCAACGACCCCAAACACAGCAAACCCAGCGCCCCACCGCTGGTTGCCACGCGGCTGCTTGACCAGGTGCGTGAGCGCCTGCGGTACATGCACTACAGCCTTCAAACGGAGAAGAGCTATGTGTACTGGATCAAGTTCTTTGTCCGCTGGCATGGGCGTCTAGGCACGATGCGTCATCCTCGGGAAATGGGCCAAATGGAGGTAGAAGCCTTTCTCACCATGTTGGCGACCGAGCGCCGGGTTTCTACATCCACGCACCGCCAGGCATTAAGTGCACTGCTGTATCTTTACAAAGAGGTCATCAGGCAAGACCTGCCCTGGTTGCAAGAGATTGGCCGCCCCGTTCCCACCAAACGCTTAGGCGCCATTTTCATTGGTGGACAAACTGTGCCAGGGCTGATAAGTCGGATATAAATCAATGACTTAAAAAATAAACGGGAGGAAAACATGAGTCCATACGAAATTGTTCATAAGACGGGTTTCACTTCTAAATCACTACAAGGGCTTCCCCACCTTTGTCAAACACTGTCCCACCGTGGTTGAATCGCGCCAGCGATTGACCACGGAATTTGTCTTCTCTTTCACCTCGTCACGGTGCTGCTATCGGACGTTGCCTGTTGAGTCAAAGGCCTGTGGACGGCGAAACTACAAACGGTCATTAATGCAAGTCACTCTTGCGGACCCTGATGAAAGACGCGCGCCGGGGGCTCCATTCGTTAGTCGAGGTTCGGGGTATTGTTACCCTGTTGACCTCCTAGAAATGATCGAGCAATCCCCAGCGCAGGTCCAAACCTTCTACTCATCAACGACTTCCCATCACACGGTGACATCTACAAATCCTTGCGCTTTCGATTTAAACGTCAACGTCAACTTCATGCAGGCAGCTTGAACTCATCCCCGCGCTGCAACATTGCCCAACACAGGCGTGCGTTCTTGGCCGCAACGGCCACCACCGCCTTCCAGTAGCCACGGCGCTTCTGAACCTCGATGGCCCAGCGGCTCACTGGATCGGTCTTGTTTTTGGCTGCATTCAGGACTGCCTTTGCGCCCAGGATCAGCAAGGTACGCAGGTAAGGGTCACCCGCCTTGGTGATGCGCCCCAGGCGCTGCTTGCCACCCGAGCTGTACTGCCCTGGCACCAAGCCCAGCCAAGCGCAGAACTGACGGCCACAGGTGAAGTCGTGTCCTTTGCCCACCGTGGCTACGATGGCACTGGCCGTGGTGGGGCCAATCCCACCCAAGCGCATGAGCTGCACAGACTGCACATCCTCTTTGGCGGCCTGGGCGATGTACTTGTCGTATTGGGTGATGCGCTCGTCCAGGCGGGTGAGCTCGCTCAAGGCATCGCCCACCACGGTGTTGCACCAGCCAGGCAGATCCTCCAGGTGCTTGTGGGCTTCGCGGCGCACCGTGGCGGCCTTGAGGGGCAACACGATGCCCAGCTCCGAGAGCAAGCCACGGATGCGGTTGATCAGTGCCGTGCGCTGCTGCACATAGCCCTGGCGTGCACGATGTACGAACAGCTGCGACTGTTGTTCGATGCTCTTGACCGGCACAAAGCGCATGTTGGGTCGGGTGACGGCCTCGCAGATGGCTGCCGCATCTGCCGCGTCGTTCTTGCCGCGCTTGCCGCTCATGCGGTACGGCACCACGAACTTGGGCGCCATCAGGCGTACGGTGTGACCGAACTGGGTGAATTCGCGTGCCCATTGATGGGCGCCGCTGCACGCTTCCATGCCAATCAGACACGGCGGTAGATTGGCGATGAGTTCGAGCAGTTTGGCGCGTGGAACTTCAGGGCGCACCAGAGCAGCTTTACCTGTCTCATCGATGCCATGCACGGCAAAAACGTTCTTTGCCAGATCGATTCCAAGCGTTACGATAGTCATGATTTCCCCTCTCAAAGCAAGTTGATGAAAAGATTCGCCTCTCCATCGTGGCACTTAGTTGCCGTAAACCGCAACCCTCACGGGGCGTGGCTTGCCTGGGACGGGGAAGTCCCTTTCATTCGTTAGCAGATAACACCACGTACTCGTGAGGCGAACAACG
>JAHEBY010000423.1 GCA_024642025.1 Comamonadaceae bacterium
CTGTGGCACAACCGCCGCCGGGCCAGCGCCAGCGTCAAGCGCATTGCGCAAAAACATGTGGATGACCTTGCCGGGCGCATCGAAGCCATGCAGGCCATGCAACGCACGCTGCAGGACCTGCTGCAAAACTGCCATGGCGACGAGCGGCCGGAGTGCCCGATACTGGACGATCTGGCGCGGGCGGCTTAAGCTCACAACTGATCCCATCAAGCGTGGCCTAGGGTATCCACTAGCCTTGCATGCTGTAGACTGCGGCGTCACTTTTCAAGTGCAAGCGCGATAGCTTGTATATCTGCAGGGCTCCACGTTGACAACACTGGTTTCCGTTCGCGGTTTGAGCAAATCCTTTCCCGGCGTGAAGGCGTTGGACGACGTGCGATTTGACCTGCAGGCTGGCGAGGTCCACGCATTGATGGGTGAGAACGGCGCCGGCAAATCAACCCTGATGAAGATTCTGGCTGGCGTCTACCAGAAAGACAGTGGCGAGGTGCTGCTGGATGGCAAGGCCATCAACATTGAAAGCCCTGCCCACGCCCAGTCGCTGGCCATTGGCATCATCCACCAGGAGTTGCACCTGATGGGCCACCTGACAGCAGCACAAAACATCTACCTCGGGCGGGAGCCGCGCAAAGCGGGTGGCTGGTTTCTGGACGACGCCCAGCTCAACCGGGACGCGCAGAAGCTGTTTGATCGCATGCACCTTGGGCTTGCGCCCACCACCATGATTGGCAACTTGACGGTGGCCAAGCAGCAAATGGTGGAGATTGCGAAGGCACTGTCGCACAAGTCGCGTGTGCTCATCATGGACGAGCCAACCGCCGCGCTGAACAATGCCGAAATTGACGAGCTGTTTGGCATCATCCGCCAGCTCAAGAGCGAAGGCGTGGGCATTGTTTACATCTCGCACAAGATGGACGAAATCCAGCGCATTGCAGACCGAGTGACTGTTTTGCGCGACGGCTGCTATGTGGACACCGTGCCCGCCAGCACGCCGCTGCCAGACGTCATTGCCATGATGGTGGGCCGCGAGCTGGAGCACGCCGCCAAGACAATTCCCGACACCTCGCACAACGAGGTCTTGCTGGATGTGCGCGGTCTGCGTCGTGGACGGGTGATTCGGGATGTGAGCTTCAGCGTGCGACGAGGCGAAATTCTGGGGTTTGCCGGCCTGATGGGGGCTGGGCGGACCGAAGTCGCCCGGGCCATCTTTGGGGCCGACCCGATCGAGGCTGGCGAAGTGCGGGTGCGCGGTGAGCGCATACGACTGAAGTCTCCGGAAGACGCCGTTCAGGCGGGCATTGGCTACCTGTCGGAAGACCGCAAGCACTTTGGCCTGGCCACCGGGATGGATGTGGAGTCCAACATCACGCTGCCGAGCCTGCGCCGATGGTTGCAGTGGGGGGTGTTTCTGAAACAGTCCGCCATTGAGGATATTTCCCGGCAGATGGTGGACAAGCTGCGTATCAAGACACCCTCGCTCACACAAACAGCCAAACTGTTGTCAGGTGGCAACCAGCAAAAAGTGGTGATCGCCAAATGGCTGGTGCAAGACTGCGATGTGCTGATATTTGACGAACCCACGCGCGGCATTGACGTCGGCGCCAAGAGCGAAATTTACAAGTTGCTTAACGAGCTTGCCGCGCAGGGGCGCGCGATCGTGGTGATTTCCAGCGAATTGCCCGAAGTGCTGCTGCTAAGCCACCGTGTTCTGGTGATGTGTGAGGGCCGTATTACCGGCGAGGTGCACGGCAGCGAAGCCACCCAGGAAAACCTGATGGCGCTGGCGACCCTGCGCGACACGACCGCCGAAGCGGCACACTGACTTTCTGAAAACAGGGCATTTTGATGACGCAACCCGATTCCGTAAAAGCCACCTCCTTGCTGACCCGCCTGTCGGGCGGTCAGGCCAGGCAAAAACTGTTGGCCTTCGCGAGCCTGATCGCGCTCATGGTGGTGTTCACGGTTCTGAAGCCCGACGCCTTCATGACGCAGGACAACATCATTGGCATTCTGCAATCGACCACGGTTATTGGCGTGCTGGCGATTGCCAGCACTTTTGTCATCATCACATCCGGCATTGATTTGTCAGTTGGCGTGTTGATGACCTTTTGTGCGGTCATGGGCGGTGTGTTCATGGTGAACTGGGGCCTGCCGGTTCCGTTGGGCGTATTGGGTGCAATAGCTGTGGGCGCCCTGTGCGGCGTGACCTCGGGCCTCGCCATTACCAAACTCAAGGTGCCGCCCTTCATTGCCACGCTGGGCATGATGATGTTGCTCAAGGGTGCATCACTCATCATCACCGGCACACGCCCGATCTATTTCAGCGATGTGGAGGGTTTTGACCGCATTTCCCTGGGCTCGTTGATCGGCAAGTTGATTCCAGGTCTGCCGATCCCCAACGGCGTGCTGATCCTCTTTCTGGTGGCAGTGATCAGCGCCGTGGTATTAAACATGACCGCGCTGGGTCGCTATACCTTTGCGCTGGGCAGCAACGAGGAGGCGGTCCGGCTGTCGGGGGTCAATGTGGACCGATGGAAGATCAAGGTCTATGCCTTTGCCGGCGGCATTTGCGGGGTGGCGGGTCTGTTGATTGCATCGCGCCTCAATTCAGCCCAACCGGCACTTGGGCAGGGCTATGAGCTGGATGCGATTGCGGCCGTGGTCATCGGCGGCACCTCGCTCAGCGGCGGCGTGGGCACGATTCTGGGCACGATCATCGGCGCCTTCATCATGAGTGTGCTCATCAATGGCTTGCGCATCATGTCCGTGGCGCAG
>JAHEBY010000424.1 GCA_024642025.1 Comamonadaceae bacterium
AAAAACGGGCCAAAGGTCTCGGGGAAAACATCTTTCGGGCCGACCTTGAACCAGACGCCGTCTGGCCCCTGCGGCTCGTCGTCATCACCTCTGGGCGGCACGCGACGAAAGGTGCAGTCGGTGATGTATTCAATCTCGTCGTAGTCGTAAAAAACCACTTTGCCCTGCCGAGTCCGGCCGAAGTTCTTCCACAACATGTCACCGGGGAAGATGTTGGCGGCCACCAGGTCCTTGATGGCATTGCCGTATTCAATCGTTGCCCGTTCAATGGCCTGCGAATCGTCGGCTTCAGAAGCATGCTTCAAAAAGATGTTGAGTGGCGTCATGCGTCGCTCAATGTAGGCGTGCTCGATGATGACCTCCTGCGGCCCAGCGCCTTCGGTAATTTCCAGCAGGCTCGGGCAAAACTTTTTCATTTCTTCAATCAGCTCGGGCTCAAAGCGCGCCAGCGGCAGCGCCACCTCGCTGTATTCCAGCGTATCGGCCATGCGCCCCACGCGGTCGTGCACCTTCACCAGCAGGTATTTGCCCTTGATCTGCTCGCGGGTGGTGTTCTTTTGCGACGGATAAAAGTCCTTGATCAGCTTGAACACGTAGGGGAAAGACGGCAGGTCGAACACCAGCATCACCATACCCTTGATGCCCGGCGCAATGCGAAACCGGTCGGTGCTGTGGCGCAGGTGCTGGAGCAGATCCCGGTAAAAGCTGTTCTTGCCCTGTTTTTGCAGGCCAATGGCACTGTACAGCTCGGCGCGCGGCTTGCGCGGCATCAGTGCGCGCAAAAACTGCACATAGGCGCTGGGCACCACCATGTCGACCATGAAATAGGCGCGTGCATAGCTGAACAGCATCACCAGATCGTCTTCAGAGTGCAGCACCGTGTCGATGATGAGCTGGCCCTTGCCGTTGTGCAGCACCGGCAGCGCAATGGGCGTCTCCACGCCACCATTGAAGATTTTGCCCACAATGTAGGCGCCCTTGTTGCGAAAAAACAGGCTGGACAACACCTGAATCTGAAAGCTCGTGCGCGGCTTCGGTGCACCAAAGGCGCGCTCCAGCGCCTCCACCACATCATTGGCATCGCGCTCCAGGTCTTCAAACTCGAGCTTCAAGTCAAAGTCGCGGACCAGCTTGATCCACGTGTCGCGCCAGTTCTCGAGGCTGGGGTAATAAGAGCGGTAGGTGCTGGTGGCGCCTTCTTCGTCCAGCTCGATGTATTCGGTTGACACCGCCGGCCGCACAAAAATGAAGCTGTTGTGAAAGTAGCTGCGATGCAGGATTTTGGTAGTCACCGAGTTGAAGAACGTCTCGGCCAGCTCCGGCTGCCGGTGGTCGATCAGCAGCCCGATATACCGCAGCTTGACCTGCTGCCAGACCTCCATTGGCAGCGAGTCGGCTGCAAACTCGGTCTGCAGCCGGGCGGCTGCCTCGCGCACACGAATGTCGTAAAACTCGATCCGCTCTCGCATGGCCCGCTGCTGGCCCAGCCAGTCTGCCTGCTCAAAGCGCTCTTTGGCCGCACGGCTGGTCTCGTTGAACATCCGGTAGTGGCGGTCAAAGCCGTCCAGCAACGCTCGGGCGATGTTGAAGCCGTTGGGGTCGATGGGTTCATTGCCAAGCATGCGTGTTACTCTAAAACCGTTAAAAATGGACTGCCCCGCCAGTGTAAGCATCACCGGATTCACGGGGCCGTCTTAAATATCAGCGAAAATGCATATTCACAACGATTCACGTAACTCCAGTGGCCGCCAGCCTGCGCCAGCAGGGCCCGGCGGCCAAAAAGCCAACCACGTATGACACTCGTAGACCTCCTCAATACCGGCGCCGACAGCGCCATTGCCTTCGCCGCACCAGACCGCAAACCGCTGGACTACAAGGGCCTGCGCGCCCTGGTGGCCGCCACCACCGCCTCGCTCAATGCCGCCGGCATTGGCCGCAACGACCGGGTCGCCATCGTTCTGCCCAATGGCCCCGAGACCGCCACCTGCTTTCTGGCCTGCGCCAGCGCGGTCACCAGCGCGCCGCTCAACCCGGCTTACCAAGTAGATGAGTTTGAGTTTTACCTGACGGACCTTTCGGCCAAGGCGCTCATCGTTGAGCGTGGCAGCAAGTCGCCCTCAGTGGCAGCCGCCAACAAGCTCGGCATCCGCATCATCGAGCTGGTGGTTGCCGAAGGCGCCCCTGCCGGGCAGTTCAGCCTGGACACCGGGGCCGCCAGCGCTCATGCGCCCGCTGCCAGCGGCGGCCCATCGCAGGCGCAAGACGTGGCCATGGTGCTGCACACCTCGGGCACCACCTCGCGGCCCAAGATCGTGCCGCTGTCGGTGGCCAACCTGTGTGCCTCTGCCGGGCACATTGCCACCACGCTGCAGTTCACGGCCAAAGACGTGGGCTTGAACATCATGCCGCTGTTTCACATTCACGGCCTCATTGCGGGCGTGCTGGCGCCCATTTCAGCCGGCTCGAAGGTCTATTGCACGCCCGGCTTCAATGCCCTGCGGTTCTTCAAGTGGATGGACGACGCCAGCCCCACCTGGTACACCGCCGTGCCCACCATGCACCTGTCCATTGCCACCCGCGGCAAGCACAACGCCGAGGTGCTGGCGCGCCACCCGCTGCGCTTTGTGCGCTCGTCATCATCGGCCATGCCGCCGCAGCTCATCGGCCAGCTTGAGAGCATGTTCAAGGCGCCGTTGATCGAGTCTTACGGCATGACCGAGTCCACCCACCAGATGGCGTCAAACCCGCTGCCGCCCAAGGCCCGAAAGCCCGGC
>JAHEBY010000059.1 GCA_024642025.1 Comamonadaceae bacterium
TGACCAGATACACACTGGCTTCGCCAGGAACAGCAACACGCCGCACATGGCGCAGCACAGCCACGGCTGCGCCGTCTGAACGCAAGACTTGCGTTTCCGAGTCGATGAACTGCCCGTCAACTATTGCGGCGTCGTTCCAGAAAAAATGGTCCTCAGGCGATGGCGTCCACTCCAGCACAGACTGCCCGATCATCTGATCTGCCGTGGCCCCAACCAGGTCGGCAGCCGCGGGGTTGGCTGCCACCACCAACAAGGTCGTCGGCTCCACGAGCCAGGCAGCCTCGGCCAGACCCTCCAGGATGGGTGCCCACTTTGGCATGTTCACTGATTGGGTTTTCCGGGTTGGGCCGGGGACTTCTCGAAGAAGTAGCTGATGCGCTGACGGGGCGACAGATAAAGGGCTGCCTCAGCTGGCAAAACTGATGGTTTCAGGCTGCGGCGGATCCCAATGCTGGTTGCCTGCTCAAGGTCAAGTATCAGCGCTTCATGCCTTGAAACGCTGGGTTCATGCACGATGACCCGGGGTTTTAGCGGACGCGATGTATTGACCGACACCACAATGGCATAACGCTCATCGCTCAACTGGACAATGCTGCCCGGTGGGTAAACACCCATCATGCGAATAAATGCACTTAACGCCACACTGTCAAACCGTGACTTGAGCTGGGCAAAGATCATCGACAGCGCCTCGTGCGGCGTCAATGCGGTACCCACCTTGAACGGGTTGCACATGTTCTCGTAACGGTTCACCAAGGCGAGGATCTTGCCGGACATGGCAAGCGCGTCACCCCGCAAGCGGCCCGGAAAACCACTGGCATCAATCATTTCATGGTGCTGCCCAATAGCCCGCAGCGAACCCTCGCTCAACGACATGCTGCGCCCAATGGACAGGCTCTGCGCCACGTGGTCCTGATAGAGCTTGTATTCGGCGGGAGAAAACGCCTCGTCAAGCATGCGGACCCGTTGCGGCAACCGCAGTTTGCCAATGTCGTGCAAAAACGCAGCCATGCCCAAATCCTGCAGCTCAGGCTTGTTCAGACCGACAGAATGCCCCAGCAACAATGACAGAACCGTCACGTGCACAGCGTGCCTGGCAGACTTGTCGCCCGACAGCTCGGACAGCAACCGCAGGGCGGTATCGCCCTCTGCCGTCATCTCATCGACAAAACCGTTGACGAGCTCAAGGCACTGCGCATAAGCGGCGTCAGGCTCGGCCTCAATAGTCGTCGATACCTGACCAAAACTTCGCGTAGTGTCATGAAAACGGCGCTCACACTCAATGAGCGCGTTCTGCTGGGACCTGATCAGCGCGGCACGTGCTAGACGCAGGCGCTCTCCTTCAGAAACCAGGGCGTCTGCCTTGGGGCTTGGCGCGTCAGCCGGCGGCGCGGCCGCCGCTACCGCCAGCGGTCCCTCGTCACTCTTAAGGGGCACGTAGCGTACCCGGGTCAAACCCAGGGCAGTGATGGTGTCAATCTGGTTGGTCGCTGTGATCTTGAAACTACTGGACGCAAAAGGATGATCCATCCAGCCCAGCTCCAGCTCGACGTACATCCCCACCTGCAGGCGGCTCACGTCCACCCATTCCGTCTGGCTACTCTTGCGGTTGTAAAAATCACTGATTCCCATGGGGTGTATATCGTCCGGTCGCTGGGAAACATTATGTGCAGTAAGCGAAAAACCCGCCGAAGCGGGTTTTTCATCCTAATTCTGCGCTTTAGCCCATGTGCAGTCCGCCATTGACCGAGAAATCGGCCCCTGTTGTATACCCGCCGTCTTCAGATGCCAGCCAGGCAATGATCGACGCGATTTCACCAGGTTTGCCTAGCCGCTTGACCGGAATGGTGGCAACGATCTTGGCCAGCACGTCTTCTCGGATGGCGTTGACCATGTCTGTTCCGATATAGCCCGGGCTCACGGTGTTGACCGTCACGCCTTTGGACGCCATTTCCTGCGCCAGCGCCATGGAAAACCCATGCATGCCAGCCTTGGCAGCCGAGTAATTGGTTTGGCCTGCCTGGCCTTTTTCACCGTTGACCGAGCTGATGTTGATGATGCGACCCCAGCCCTTTTCCACCATGTCTGCTACCACCTGCTTGGTGACATTGAACATGCTGTTGAGGTTGGTCTCGATGACGGCATCCCAGTCTTCACGCGACATTTTCAGGAACATGCGATCTTTGGTGATGCCCGCGTTGTTCACCAGCACATCGATGGAACCGTGCTCGCCCTTCGTCTTGGAAAACGCTTCCACGGTGGACTCCCAGCTGCCCACATTGCCAACCGACGCGTAAAACGTGAAGCCCAATGCCTTCTGTTCGGCAATCCACTTGGCATGGTCCCGGGTGGGGCCACAGCCCGCCACAACCTTGAACCCCTCTTTGTGCAGGCGCTGGCAAATGGCCGTCCCAATGCCGCCCATGCCACCGGTTACGTACGCTAATTTTTGACTCATGATTTTGCTCCTCAAATAATTTTGGTTCGCTATATTTTTAATAGCTAATTATACATATTCTGCGGGGGCTAATGGCCTAAAACATCGCACATCTAAGGTCTTTTGCGATTTCGAGGCCTCTATCCTCAACGCTCAATCGTCAACGCCACGCCCATTCCGCCACCAATACACAGTGAGGCGATGCCCTTTTTGGCGTTTCGGCGGCCCATCTCGTGCAACAAGGTGACCAGAATACGGCAACCAGACGCACCAATTGGGTGCCCGATGGCAATCGCGCCACCGTTGACGTTGACTTTGCTGGTGTCCCAGCCCATTTCCGTGTTGACGGCACAGGCCTGGGCAGCAAAGGCTTCGTTGATCTCCAGCAGATCCAGATCGGCCGCTTTCCAGCCGGCACGCTGGAGTGCTTTGGTGCTGGCAGGCACCGGCCCCATGCCCATGTAGGCCGGATCCAGACCACTGGTGGCAAAGCTGGCAATACGGCCCAGGGGTTTGAGTCCCAAGGCTGCGGCTTTCTTGGCCGTCATCACCATCACGGCGGCGGCGCCATCGTTGATGCCGGAGGCATTACCTGCGGTCACACCACCGGCCTTGTCAAAGGCGGGGCGCAAGCCAGCCAGGGCCTCGGCGTTGGTTTTCTTGTTGATGAATTCATCCGCGGCAAACACGACAGGGTCGCCCTTTCGCTGCGGGATGCTGAACGGCATGATCTCGTCCTTGAACTTGCCGGCATCCTGCGCCGCTGCAGCCTTTTGCTGGCTGGCAAGGGCCAGTGCATCCTGAGCATCGCGGCTGATACCGTATTTTTTGGCCACGTTTTCGGCAGTAATGCCCATGTGGTACTGGTTGTAGACGTCCCACAGGCCGTCCACAATCATCGAGTCGATCATCTTCCACTCGCCCATGCGCTGGCCATCACGGCTGCCCAGCAGCACGTGGGGCGATGCGCTCATGTTTTCCTGGCCACCGGCAATGACAATTTCGCTGTCGCCATAGGCCACCGCCTGCGCCGCCAGCATGACGGCCTTCAGGCCGGAGCCGCAAACCGCATTAATGGTGAGGCCCGGCGTGGCCTCGTTCAGTCCGCTCTTGATAACGGCCTGGCGGGCCGGATTTTGGCCTGAGCCGGCGGTCAGCACCTGCCCCATGATGACTTCACCCACCTGGTCTGCCGCCACGCCGCTGCGCTTGAGCACCTCGGCAATGATGGCCGCACCCAGCTCGGTAGCAGGTGTTTTGGCCAAAGATCCACCAAACTTGCCGACCGCAGTGCGTGCGGCCGAAACGATAACGATGTCTTCCATTTTTAATTTCTCCTCTTTAAAACTCTAGGCTTTCACCTTCACATAGCGCCCTGGCGCCGGTTCGATACCCTTGAACTTCGCTTTGCCGCCCCCATAAGCTTTGGGCGCGGCAATTTGCTTGCCGGCATGCGTCTTGAGCCAGTTTGACCAGTCGGTCCACCAGCTACCGGGGTGCTCCGCGGCGCTGGCGATCCAGTCCTCGACCTTGGCGGGAAACTTGTCGGCGGGGCCAATCCAGTGGCTGCGCTTGTTCTTGGCCGGCGGATTGATAACCCCTGCGATGTGACCCGACGCCCCCATGATAAAGCGTTTCTTTCCGGGCAAATGCTGCGTGGACGCATACGCGCCGCCAATGGGCACGATGTGGTCTTCTCTGGACCCATAGATGTAAACGGGCAGGCCGAGCTTGCGAAAATCCACCTTCTCACCGCAAACGGTGGCTTTGCCTGGCTGCACCAGGCGGTTCTCCAGATAGGTGTTGCGCAGGTACCAGGTGAAAAACGGGCCCGGCAGATTGGTTGAATCGCTGTTCCAGTAGAGCAAGTCAAATGGTGGCGGCGTCTCGCCTTTCAGGTAGTTCCCCACCACGTAGTTCCACACCAGATCGTTGGGCCGCAAAAACGAGAACGTGGACGCCAGATCGCCACCTTTCATCAGCCCGCCCTTGCCCATTTCCATTTCGCGGTATTTAACAAAGGCTTCGTCAATGAACACGTCCAGAATGCCCGAATCGGTGAAGTCCAGCAGCGTGGTCAAGAGCGTCAGGCTGCTCACCGGGAGACTTGGCGCGGCACCCGCAGCCACTTTGCCTTTGGCTGTCTTTGCTTTCGTACCCTCTGGCGCTGCGGCTTCTGCGCGCGCAGCCAGCACAGCCAGCGCCGTGGTCAAAATGGTGCCGCCCACACAAAAACCCAAGGCATTTATGCTTTCAGCTCCCGTGATTTCTTGGGTTACAGCTATTGCTTTAATAGCGGCATGTTCGATGTAGTCATCCCATGTTTTGGTGCCAAGCGACGCATCCGGGTTGCGCCAGCTCACCACAAAGGTGCGATGCCCCTGCGCCACAGCATAGCGAATCAGCGAGTTTTCGGGCTGCAGGTCAAGAATGTAGAACTTGTTGATGCACGGGGGCACCAGCAGAAACGGCTTCTCGTAGACCTTTGGCGTGAGTGGCTTGTATTCGATCAGCTGAAACAGGTCGTTCTCGAAAACCACGGCGCCTTCAGTGGTGGCAACGTTTTTGCCCACTTCAAACAGGCTCTCGTCAGTCATCGACACATGGCCCTGGCGCACGTCTTTGAGCAGGTTCTGCAGCCCCAGGGCAATGCTCTCGCCTTTGGTTTCAACTGCCTTCTTTTGCGCTTCGGCGTTCAGCGCCAAAAAATTGCTGGGTGCTGAGGCAGCCATCCACTGCTCCACCGCAAACCGCACCCGCGCCCGGGTTTTTTCGTCGGCCTGGACGGCATCGGCCAAACCCATCAGCGTACGGGCATTCAGCAAGTAAGCGGCGGCGGAAAACGCAGCGACCGGGTTGGCGGCCCAGGCGTCGCTTGAAAAGCGCTTGTCACTGGAGGTCAAGCTGCCTTGCAGGCCCTTGTTCCATAAGTCCGCAGCGTCTTTGAGGTACGCCTGCTGGAGTTCCTGCAGTTTTTCGGGCGCGACACTGATCGCGGGGACCGAGCTGGCGCCGAACTCGGGCATTGCAGCGCCAGGCACGCCCATACCTTGAAGCGATTCAAGGGCCTTTGCCCAGCCCTCGCCAAAGGTTTGCTGAAACTGCTGGATCGATTGATTCCAGAATTCTGGAGTGTTTTGATTCACGCCGTCTCCTTGCGTTTGTTGATACCGCCTGCTGTGTGGCTTGTTGTTGTATGGTCTACCCTGCAGACTCAAGCATAACCGTCATAACCAAACTGAAACTGACAAGCATCAAATCTAGTCTGAGCGCCTATGTACATTGTTCCCATAGCCTGGCTTTACGTGGCTTTGATGATGGCGGTGGCCGAAGCCACCAACGCCAACGGCACATTGCTGGGTGCCATCATCACGTTTTTACTCTATGGTGTGCTGCCTGTGGCATTGGTGGTTTACCTGATGGGAACGTCCTCGCGCAAACGCGCTCGGCAAGCCCGCGAAGCGGCAGCCAATCGATCGGTGCAAGAAGCCGACAACAACTTGGCGCAAGATTCGTCGGCCCCCTCAGACCCGCCAAATGCAGGCGGCCATGCGCCCGCTGCCGCCGAGCACGGCGTTGTCGCGCCGGTGAGAGAAAAAACTTGACGGGTTGCTGACGGTGCACCAGGCCGAGCTGCCGTCGTTGCCATAAATATTGCGAATACCCAGCGCCTGCAGCCGCAGCCTCGCAAGGCCCGGCAGGTTGGCCAGCCACTTGCCACCCGCGCGTGCAGCAAACAGGGCTTCTGCCGCCGGATCTGTCGCCACAAAGGCGTGTACCACCTCCGGCCCCACTTCAAACGCCTCTGGGCCAATGCATGGCCCAAGCCAGGCCAGCGTCTGATTTGCTACGTTTTGAATAGCTGCATTCGATTGATTCACGGGGGCTGAGGGGCTAAAACGCTCATAAAATCGGCTAAAAGCCTGTTCCAGCACCCCCTTCTGCAGCCCGCGCCACCCAGCGTGGGCAGCCGCCACGACAGCACCCGCTGTGTCGGTCAACAGCACGGGCAGGCAATCCGCCACCATGACGGTGCAGGCCACGTCACGCTGGGTGCTCACGGCTGTGTCGGCGACGGCCCCATCAGGCGTGAGCAGGTCGATGTTCAGCGCCGCCGTGCCATGCACCTGCTGCAGGTACACCGGTCGCACGCCCAACGCCCTGTGCACCGCTTGCCGGTTGGCCGCCACGCAGGCTGGCGCGTCGCCCACGTGGTCGCCCAGGTTCAGGCTTGCGAAGGGCGCTGGGCTGCTGCCACCACCCCGCGTGGTGAACACGGCTCGCACATGGGCAGGAGCCGGCCAATCGGGAACGATCCAGTCGGGGTGCGGAGTCATTCGGCGCTCTGGGTGCGGCGTTGCCGGTAGCGGCTCAAGGCTCGAAATCCGGGCAACTCGACGGCTGGCTGTTCTGAAATGCCTCCAGCTTCATGCAGGCGTCAAAAACTGCCATGGTGCGCGGCAAGCCGTCAAAGTTCACTTCGAACCGCTGGCCGTTAAAGATTTGCGGCACGAGACAACAGTCTGCCAGTGTCGGGGTACTACCATAGCAATAAGTGGACGACTCAGGCTGCGGCAGCCGGGCCAGCTGACGCTCAAAACTCTCAAGGCCAGTGCGCACCCAGTGGCTATACCAGGTGTTCTTGGCTTCCTCGCCCACCTTCAGTTCCTTGACCAGGTACTTGAGCACCCGCAGGTTGTTCAGCGGGTGAATTTCACAGGCGATGGATTGCGCCAGCGCCCGAACACGGGCACGCCCAAGCGGGTCTGCAGGCAGCAACGCGGGCGTGGGGTGCGTTTCGTCCAGATACTCGATGGTGGCCATGGATTGAGACAGGTGCTGGCCTGCCTCCGCCCCTTCCTCCAACGTCAGCAACGGAACCAGCGAATCACTTGACAGTGCAGCGTAGTCACCCTTTTTCTGGTCCCCACGGGCCAGATGCACTGGCACATATTCGTACGGCAGTCCCTTGAGCGCCAGCGCAATGCGGACCCGGAACGATGCCGACGAACGAAAGTAGTTGTAGAGTTTCACGGGCATTAGCATAAACGGATAATTGTCATCAAATGAAGACCGTGAATCCACCCTCCTCCACCAAACCGGTGATCAGCGTGCAACCTCTGGGATTCCCGTGGGTCACGATGGATCCGTTTCTGTTTTGCGTGTACCACGACGACGCCTACCCAAAAGGCAATGGCCGTTTTGGCCCAGACGCCACGCTGGCTGGGCGCGAGATGGGCAACGACTTTGCGGGCAAGGACGGCTGGCGCATGTACCACGGAATGACGGTACCGGGATTTCCGTCTCACCCGCACCGCGGGTTTGAGACGGTCACCATCGTGCGCAAGGGTTTGATCGACCATTCGGATTCGCTGGGTGCCACGGCTCGTTTTGGCGGTGGTGATGTGCAGTGGCTCACCGCCGGACGCGGCATTGTCCATTCGGAAATGTTCCCCTTGCTCAACACCGGGCAGGGTAACCCGCTTGAACTGTTTCAGATCTGGCTCAATCTGCCTGCGAAAAGCAAGATGGTTTCGCCACACTTCACAATGATGTGGTCCGAAAAAATCGGGCGCAAGGTCTTCACGGATGCAGGCGGATTGACCACCGAGGTGAGCTGCGTCGCCGGGCAGATTGCCGGCGTGGACAAGCCACTTGCCCCTCCACCCGATTCCTGGGCCTCTGATCCTGTGGCCGACCTGGCCATCTGGACGCTAAAAATGGCGCCCGGCGCCCGTTGGACATTGCCCGCCGCCCTGCCCGGCACGCGCCGCATGCTGTATTTTTTCAAGGGACAAGAGGTACTGCTGGGCAGCGAAAAGGTGCCCGGCCAGTCCGCCATAGAGCTGGATGCGCAAGTCGATGTCGAATTGAACAACGGCGACGAGACCAGTGAATTTCTGGTTTTGCAGGGCAAGCCCATTGGCGAGCCTGTAGCGCAGTACGGGCCCTTTGTCATGAACACGCAGGCTGAAATCCATCAGGCTTTTGCCGATTACCGGCGCACAGAATTTGGCGGCTGGCCCTGGCCGGATACGGCACCGGTTCATGGCGAAGAGCGAAAGCGGTTCGCCAAACATGCTGATGGCCGCATTGAATCGCTGGAGATTGCGACCTTGGGATGAGCCCCAAAGCACCCCGCCAGCGAACTCCGCGCGACGCGCAATAATGCACTAACAAAAACCAAAGGAGCATCCCGATGATTCTTGAAATTGCCGACATCCGCATCCAGCCCGGTCAAAACGCCGCTTTTGAAGAGGCCATCGCGCGCGGCCTTGCCACGGTTGTGTCTACCGCCAAAGGTTTCAGCGGTGCCACCGTCAACAAATGTATTGAAAGCCCCCAGCGCTATGTGCTGCAAATCTCGTGGGCCACGCTGGAAGACCACACCATCGCTTTCCGTGAAGGGCCGCTGTTTGCGCAGTGGCGTGCGATTGTGGGTCCGTTTTTTGCCGGTCCACCCAACGTGGAGCACTTCAATCTGGTGAATACAACCGCCTGAACGGACGATTTTCGTAGCGTTTTCGGTCGCATGCTTGGCCACATTTCCAAGTTACCCTTCTTTTCATTCAGTACCCATCCCATGAACCTCAATCTGAACCTGAAAGCTATATTATTTATAGCTGCTTGCGCAATATCTACGGGGGTTATGGCTCAAAAAGACGCAACAAATAGCGTCAACTGGCCAATTCGGCCATTGAAGTTCCTGGTTGGTTTTCCAGGTGGCTCCACGCCCGACATGTCTGCCCGCGCGCTGGCTGAGCCACTCTCCCGGGCACTGGGCCAACCGGTCATTGTTGAAAACCGCCCCGGTGCATCTGGCAATATTGCTGCCGACCTGGTAGCCAAGGCTGATGATGACTACACCTTCGGCGTGGTGATCAATGGGAACCTCACATCCGCCCGTCTGCTCAACCCCAAACTGCCGTTTGATCCGGCGACTGATTTCAGCTTTATCTCACTGCTGACGACGGCGCCACTGGTGCTGGTGACCAACGCCGACAAGCCGGTGGGCGCCGAGTTTTTTGCTGCTGCAAAAGCCGGTGGAAGCGCATGGAATTACGGGTCAGTCGGTGCCGGCTCTGTCGCGCACCTGGGCATGGAGCTGCTCAAAGCCAAGGCGCCCGGGCTTCAGGCGGTGCATATTCCCTACGCCGGTACGCCGCAAGTGGTCACGGCCATGATTGGTGGACAGGTGCAAATGTCGCTGATTGCGCCCGGCGTGGCCATGCCGCAGGTACGCTCGGGAAAACTCAAGGCGGTAGGCGTAACGGGCGGGCGCAGCGCGCTGGTGCCTGAGGTGCCCTCGCTGGCCGAGGCCGGCATCAACGGCTACAACCTCGAGGTCTGGACTGCGCTGGTGGGGCCAGCCAAACTCCCCAAGGGCATACGGGACAAACTCAGTCTTACTGTCGCCCGCATCCTGCACGAGGAAGAAACGCGGCAAAGGCTGTTTAACCAGGGGTGGAAAGCAGTTGGCACATCACCCGAGGGCTTGACGCTGCGCGTCAAGGATGAAGCCGCACAGCTGGGCGCCATCATTCGCAGCCGCAACATCACCATCGAGTAGAGCAAAAACTGTCCCATGCGTTATGTCTTTCCGCCGGCCAATGCTTTGCTACCTGTCGAAGCCGGGCAGACGGCCTGACTGAATAGCGAGGGCCGATGCACAAAGGGACCATCAAGCACTGCAAGAACTGCGGGACTGCCGTCGTCTACCGCGTGCCAGATGATGGAGACACCCGTGAGCGGGCTGTTTGCAACGCCTGCCTGACG
>JAHEBY010000425.1 GCA_024642025.1 Comamonadaceae bacterium
CTAACTGTCGGGTGGCCAATAAAACGAGCCCCCCGAGTTTGCCATTAGACCCAGCCCAACCCCAACGGTCAGTAGTTTAGTGGTGCACGTGTTCCGGCGGCTGCATCCCGCAGCGCCTTGGTAATGATTCCCGTTGTAACGGTCGCAAAATACCGCGCGCCCCAACCGGCGTAGCGTTCTTCGTCTTCGGCAGTGAGTGCCAATATGCCGGCACATTTCCCAGTCGCGGTAATTGCCTTGAGCGTTGCTTCAATAACGTCCTGAACGGCAGGCGCATCCCACCGGTTTTCAAAACCCATATTGTGGGCAAGATCGTTGGGTCCGACAAAGACGGCGTCTACTCCATCGACTGCGGCAATTGCTGCCGCATTTGCTGCGCCCTCGGCGGTCTCGACCATCACCACCAGTACGATGCCGTCGTTACTGCGCTGGGTGTGGGCAGGCCCACCAAACGCACCGTAGCCGGCGGCCCGGGTTGAAAAGGCGCTTCCGCGCTGGCCACTGATGCCTGCAGCGTTCTTTGGCAATGGGTACTTGATGCGCTGCACCAATGCGGCGGCGTGGGCAGCGGTGTTAACCATCGGGATCTGCAACCCGCCAGCACCTATGTCCAGCGTGCGCGCGATGTCTTGCTCCAGACAACGAACCAATGCCGGGAGCCTGCTCGCACGCGCTGCGCGCAGCATGTGCTCGGTGGTCTCAAGGCCAGCGCTACCGTGTTCGTTGTCGATGAGCACAAAGTCGAAGCCGGCAAACGCGCACATCTCCACAATGGCGGGCGAAGGAATGCCATTGAAGATACCGCGCAGGCGCTTGCCGCCGCGAAGCATCTCTGACATGGACGTGTCAAGTGGCCGGGCGTGGTCTTCAGTAGTCATTTCCAGAGCTCCTTGCTTGCGATCTGCGCACCTTCTGCCATGCTGGCAAGTTTGGCAAAACAGATCGGTGGGTGAATCGCGCCGAAACCCGCGAAGGTCCCAAAGCCGCAGTCTGTTGCAGCCATCACCCGATCGCGACCGACTATGTTGGCGTAGGTTAGCAGGCGCTGAGCCACCAGGCGCGGGTGCTCGATGAAGTTGTTTACGGTGTCCAAAACGCCAGGAGCGAGAATTTTGTGGTCCGGGATCCGGCCCTCACGCCCTGCCTGCGCCCAAACTTCCCATTCGTGCGCGTGGCGCGGGTTGGCGCCTTCAAACAAGACGGTGGCGGGTTTGGCCTTAAGAACTACGCCGATGATTTTCTCCAGTCCGATATCGTGGTGGTGCGGTCCCTCATAGTTGCCCCAGCAGACATGCATGCGCACGCGCTCAGCAGGCACATTGCGCAGGGCGTGGTTGAGCGCCTCGACCTGCAAGTTGGCGTTGCGCAGAAACTCGTTGTCGTCCACATCGCGAAACTTGATATGCCGGCCCATAGCCAGGTCAGGCGCATCAATCTGCAGGTCAAGGCCGGCCGCCACAATGGCCTCGTATTCAGTCGCCATCGCGTCGGCCAACGCCTGCAAATACAGCTCGGTGCTGGCGTAATACTTGTTGGGCTGAAAAACAGCGATCACGCCGGGAGAGGCGCTGTTCATAAAGGCGCGACGCGGCGTTCCGTTCGCCTGAGGCGCGCTTTTAGTAGCGGCCTTCAGGTTGGCAATGTCCTTGTGCAGCCCAGCCAAGTCTTTGACTGCGATGGGCCCGGTACAAATTGGCCGGTGATATTTGGGAGTGGCACCGAGTTTGGCCAGACGCTCCTTGAAGTCCGGAAAGTCGTCCAGATCCCGCGGCACAGCGCGCGGCATCTCACCGAGCTCGAAACCCGTCAAGCGATGCCGGATGTAGGTTGCATAGGAGATCTTGCTCATTTCGCCGTCACTCACTACATCAACCTGTGCGGCTACCTGTCGGGCCACCACATCTTTTACCTCGGCCTCCATAACCGAATCAAACTCTCCCGGGTCGTAGTTCAACCCGCTATCCTGGGCGAAGAGTTGCGTCACGACACGCTCCGGTCGTGGCAGGCTGCCGACGTGAGTTGTCAGGATTCGGTTGTTCACGGCATGTTCTCCTTGGGAGGCTATTTTTCTTTGGTGGCTATCGCTGCGAGCGGTCAACGAAGCGCTTTGCTGCAACATAACCGTTTGCATCGATCGAACGATTGATCGCGCCAGCAGCTCCTACCACTGCATCATCCCAGACGATAGATTTTCTTCCATCGCCCGGCGTCATTACCAATACCACTGCTTCGTCGGGGCCTGTGTTGCGATAGCTTCGCCAGACGCCACCCGGCATCGCATAGCTGTCCCAGCCGTGCGCCGAGCCTTGCGCGGCGAAGGATATTGGCGCATCGGCGCCTTCAACAATCAATTCGAGCACACCACGGTACACAACGAGAACCTGCCTTTCCGTCAACTTGTGACGTGAAACACCGCCACCGACGGGCAACTTGAGCCATTCGATCGAGAAACCATGCGAGTTTTGTACAGGAGCGAGATGGTCGCGGAACTGTGACATACCCATGCCAATCACAGGCGCCATCTGTCCACCAGAGCCGGGAAGATCACTATCCAGCAGGGCGTCGGAGGACCAATCGAGATCCGCGAAGCGCACGCAACGCCGGGCCATTTGTTCGGGCGTCCATTTGCGCAGCGCCGCAATCTCCTCAGGCGTCATGGGCTGAAGGCGCTTGTCAGCCATGGTCCACTTCTGGCCAAGTTGCTCGTCGATGATGCGGTAATCCTCAGTCAAGTGCACTCCCTGCTCGCGCGCGGCAT
>JAHEBY010000060.1 GCA_024642025.1 Comamonadaceae bacterium
GGGCGTATTGCTTTATCGCCAATGGCGATGGCAGCCACCGCGAAATGGGCCATGGCGGTGGACCCTGCATGTTGCACAACCCTAGCTACGACTTCAACGATGACCTGATACCGCTGGGTGCTACATACTGGGTTCGGCTGGCCGAAGCCTGGCTGGCACCTGGGCGGACCCAAGCTTCGCCATGATCGGGGTCGCCGAAGCCTTTTCAACGAGTTACGCCAAGGCGCGCATAAAGTTTCTGGAGGCTGCGGCGGCTGCAGGACTGTCGATCACGTCCTTCAACCATCCCTTGCCTGGCCGTGAGGGTGAACTTCTAGCGATGGATGTGGCGCTGTCCGGAGACGCAGATGCAAAAAATCTGTTGATTGTTTCCAGCGGCTGCCACGGCGTAGAGGGATATTGTGGCAGTGGCGTACAGGTGTTCGCGTTGCACGATGCCGAGTGGATGGCGCATGCCCGTCCGCACGATGTGGCGGTACTGTACGTCCATGCCTTGAATCCATATGGGTTCTCTCACATCCGGCGCACGACGCAAGAGAACGTCGATCTGAACCGGAACTTTCACAATTTCTCCAAACCGTTGCCCTGTAATGTTGACTACCGGAATCTGCACACTTTGCTGTTGCCAGACAGTTGGCCCCCGACGGAAGCCAACGTATTTGAGATCAAGCGCAGTGTGGCCATGCTCGGGTGGAGCGGGTTTCAGGCCGCCGTAACCAGCGGGCAATACGAGTTTGCCGATGGCATGTTTTTTGGGGGCACCGAGCCAACCTGGAGCAATAGCACCTTGCGCCAGGCGTTGCGCCAATTTGGCTCACATGCACAGCGCATCGCATGGATTGACCTGCACACCGGGCTCGGGCCCAGCGGCCATGGCGAACGTATTTTTGCGTGCAGGAACGATCCTGTGGCGCTTGAACGGGCGCGAGCGTGGTGGGACGGCAACGGCAGCACGCCGATAACCTCGTTTTACGACGGATCATCGAGTTCGTCCGAGCTGAGCGGTTTGATGTGGAGCGCGCTCTACGACGAATGCCCGCAGGCCGAATACACCGGCATTGCCATGGAATTTGGAACCATTCCGATTGCCGACATGCTTGAAGCACTGCGTGCAGAGCACTGGCTGCATAAGCATCCAAACGCTCCGTCAGAACTGGCTCGTGGCATCAAACAGCGGTTTATGGACGCGTTTTATGTTGACGCCGACACGTGGAAGGGACAGATTGTCAGTCAATCCCGTCAAGCGCTATTTCAAGCTGTCAACGGTTTAATTTTATAAAAAATTGGCTATTAGCCCCCGTCAATGGTGGGTTTTTAGCTATCGTAAATATAGCATTTGTTACGCTTAGCTGGCAAAACGATTTTCTGCCAGAGTTACCAGCCCGTCAAAAATCAAGTTGTCTACCAGCTCAAACGGAACCGATAAACTCGGGGCCATTTTCCAACCGGCGCCACCAGTCATAAAGCAAAGGGGCTGCACCCCCGTGCGGGCCTTAAGGTGTTGAATCATGCGTTGAACGGCGCCTGCGATGGCAAAAGTGCCTCCGCTGGTCAATGCATCACTGGTATTGGTGGGAAAGTCACGTACCTCCCCAGTTGGTACGTGCAGTCCAGCGGTGCCAGTCTCCAACGCCCGCAGCATGATGCCGTGTCCGGGCAGAATCACGCCGCCCAAAAACCTGCCAGATGCGTCGATGGCTTCCACGGTGACGGCGGTACCAACCATGACCACGACCATGGGTAGTGCCGCCCCCCGGTTGAGCATCAGCCGGTGCGCGCCAATCATCGCGACCCATCGGTCTGCCCCCAAACGTGCAGGGTGGTCGTAACCGTTGGTCAGGCCGGCTTCTGCCTCACTGGATACGACCCACTGAGGTACGGTCTCCCAAAGCTCCATTTCTTCTTCAACCCGCCGTTTCACTGCGTCGCCAGCAACTATGCAGCCCAGTATGTACTTGGGTGTGGGTAATTTTGCCCACGGGCCTTCAGATAGTTTCTCGATGTTTTCAAGGAACTCCGCGCCTTGGGAAATGAGACTGCCACCAACCCGTGGCGCGTCATAGAGCGCCCATTTAAGCCGGGTGTTGCCAACGTCGATTGCCAGAAAAGTCATGAGCGCGATTATTGCGGTTTCTTGTGGGGCTTCCGAGTACCGGTTGCCCGGATTGTCTCGTTTTGCGGGTCAAAATTGGAGAAAGTGCGGCTCAGTGGAGTATATTGAAGTGTTACCAACTCAAGTGAAGGGGTCCAGCATGGGCATGTTTAGTTTTATCAAGGAAGCCGGCCAGAAGTTGTTTGGACACAAAGAGGTTGAAGATGCTGCGGCCAAGGCCGCGTCCGACACCGCAGCCCGCACGCGTCTGGATGAACTCAATTCCCAGGCGGCAACTGCCATTTCCAAATACGTAGAAACCCAGCAGCTCGGTGTGACGGGGCTGGACGTAGCGTTTGACGGGTCGAGTGGCACTGTCACCGTGCAGGGGCAAGCGCCTTCGCAGGAAGCGAGTGAAAAGGTTGCCTTGTGTTGCGGTAATGTTGGCGGCGTCCAAAGCGTCACCAATCTGATCGCCGTGTCAGCGCCAGCAGATGAATCGCAGTACCACGATGTCGTTAGTGGCGATACCTTGTCGGCGATCGCAAAGAAATACTACGGCAATGCTGGCAAGTACCCTGTTATTTTCGAGGCCAACAGGCCGATGCTCAGCCACCCCGACAAAATTTATCCTGGACAAAAACTTCGCATCCCCCCTGTCTGACCAGAGCACGCGTGCGGGCCGGTTGGCTCAAATGACGCCGAACCAACAGGCCCGCTGAATGGCGGCCATCTTGTTGTCGACCTTCAACTTGCTCATGGCGTTGGTAATGTGGAAGGTTACCGTGCGCTCGCTGCACCCTAGCGTGGCGCCGGTTTCCTTTGCAGTCTTGCCTTCAAACGCCAAGGCAAGGCATTCAGACTCACGTGGGCTCAGTGGACTTCGCTCGTGGGAAATGGCGCGTTTTAGGAGCGGCCAGATATTGAGTGTGGACCAGGTCAATGCCGCAGCCTCACTGCGGTCGTGCCAGGCTCGGGGGCTAAACAGAAAGCATTCGAAGGCCCGATTGGCTGGCAGCGGGAATTCCACTCGGACGACACTCTGAAAACCTTGCGCAAGCCAAAGCCGGCGCCAGCGGCTCTGATTTTCGTATGCAGATTTGGCAATGTCTTGCCACACGACCAAGGGTGCATCGGAATCACGCCACGGGGCACCAAAATCGCGACTCTCCGCCAAGGCTGTGGCCGACTCCAGCAATCGTGGCGGGTGCATGGTTAGCACGATGCGGTCCTCTTTGCCCCCGAACGGATCAGGGCCCAATACAGCAATCGCTTCAACAGAATGTTCGTTCAACGCGCCCAACCAGTCATTCATGATGGCGTCGAGCGGTACGCTGTCAAAGTTTGCAGGTGTTTTCATGGAGGGCAATGATTCAAACGAGGACAATGCAACTATTCATGTTGAACAACATCGCTATGTCGCGTGGACCAATATACAGGTGAAACCAGTTGGGCAAGACCAGATTAGTTGCGCTTGATTCCGGGTTGGCCTATTGCCAACAATTCGGCAGCGAGATTGTGCGTACGCCGCTTGAACCCATTTTGCACGCATCTAGTTCACGTGTGAGGTGGCTGGGCATCATGACCTTGGTAGGTCATCCGCTCTTCGCATGGATATGGACCTATTGGGTTCCGCAACCCTACGAGAACCTGGCCGTGCGACTCCTGGTATCTGCATGCGGCATTCTGCTCATGCTAGCGTATTTTTCGGCTGATCCTGGCACGCCGCGAACGAAGTGGCTTTTTGGAATGGTGGCCTGGGTGCAGCTTCCTCTTTTTTCGAGCTGGATGTACAGCATGAATGGTGGGAATGCGGTCTGGCTGGCCAGCTTGGTCGCGCAAATCGTTATCTATTACCACTTGACTGACTGGCGGTTGGCGACTTTAGGGACCATCATGGGAATATTGATGGGTTTTGGAGTGGCTGACGCCATGACACCTTTTCCGTTGGCGTCAATGCCCGCTTCTCACGCGATTGTGTTTGGGTATGCGTGGACGGCGGCGGTTTTGCTGGGCCTGACGTCTGCCAATCTGCGCCGCATGCAGCTTAGCAATACGCTGGCAACCATTGGCATCATGGCGCATGAGTTGCGCACGCCGCTGTCGACAGCGGCCTTGATCAGCGATTCGTTGCAGATTCATGCAGAGGCGGCTGTCAATATTGACAGCGCAAAGCGGCTGGCCAAATTGGCAAATCGGCTGCGCGCGCTGACGCGGAATATGAACCGGCATATTGATATGCAAATATCAAACGCCAGGTTGACAAGTTTGCCCGGCGATAGAGAGCTGGTCTCAGCCAGTGACTTGGTCGCAACGGTAGTTGACAAGTTCCCGTATCGATTCGGCCGGGAAAGTGAATGCATCAGCGTCACCGTGCATCAGGATTTTCAGTTTCGGGCTTCAAATGCGCAATTCTCTCAAGTTTTGGACAACCTGATCAAGAACGCCCTGCACTCGCTTCAGACGGCCAGCTCGCCATATAGCAAGGGTGATCTGCGAATTGAGGTCGATGTCTTCGCCGACAAGGGTCGCATTGTCGTGACGGACTGCGGTGTCGGTATTGACCCAAAAATGTTGCCGCACATATTTGAGGCTTTCTTCTCAACCAACAGGGGCACTGGTCATGGCTTGGGGCTGGCCTATTGCAGACGTGTTGTCGAGGCAGTCGGAGGCACACTCAAAGCCAAATCTGTCAGGTTCGAGGGCGCCACATTCAGCATTGAGCTGCCCATTCACGCCTCGAACGAAATCGTCAGCAACCGAGGCGCTAAAGAATGAACTTCCCCATTTACCGGCGACCAGGCTCTGTCGCATTTCTCGACGACGATCCGGCCTATCTTGAAATGCTCGCCGACGTCATGCCGCGGGATTGGCCGGTCAAGCTGTTCCTGGATCCTTTGCAGTGCATACAGCAATTGCAACAAGAGCCCAAGCGCTGGGAGGCCGATGCCTGGCTTCAGCAGGAGATGGTTGATCGGTCGCGGTCCGGCCAAGCCTTGATTCCACAAATCCTGGGCTACTGGGGGAGAGACGGCACAAACCGATTTAACCTGACTCGCGTATTGGTGGTGGACTATTCCATGCCCGCGATGACGGGTTTGAAGGTATTGGAGAAATTAGCGGACTGGCCGGGCTCCCGCATATTGTTGACGGGGCAGGCCGACGAGCAGATTGCAGTGACAGCGTTCAATCATGGCCTTATTGAACAGTTTATTCCGAAGCAATCGGAAGACATCACTCGTCGTTTGACCGATGCCGTAAAACGTCTGTTAGAGCAGCCCGTGCGCGGCCAGGGGCACGTTTGGCGGGCGACATTGAGCCGCGAGCAGTATGCCCTTATTTGCTCTCCCTCAGTCGCACCCTTGCTCTCGGCGCTAGTGGCGAGGCATCGTTGGGTCGAATACGTCGTCATTGGTGCACCATTTGGTATCTTGGGCCTTGACGCTGTCGGAAAGGCCAACTGGATGCAACTTGAGCATCGTGACAATCTCCGTGACTTGGCCGAATTGGCCTGGTCGCAGGGCACGGCCGCTGCTGACGTTGAGGACATCCGGGCGGGCAGGAAGCTGATTGACCTCGAGCTCCAGCTTGCGCTTAACAGCAATCTACCGGCCAGTCTTGAGCCGGCGATCGCCTTGGGTGTCGATACGCCACTTTGGGCGGCAATATTTCCCATTGAGGCATCCTTGAGTCCCGGTCCTGAAAAAGGGTTTGCTGCCCATTTAGGCGAGTGGGAGGCGCGCGATATTCCCGTTTAGCAAGGTTGGACGTGGTGGCGGCCCGATCGATCTGGCGCTCCTTGCAGCGCTATATTCAACTTTTTCCTCGGCGGGCGATAGGCCATTCCCATGGTTTTACCAAAGGTGCAATCTCGCGCGCGACGTCTTCGACATGGTTCATTTCAGAATCCGTCAGGTTTGCGTTCAGAGTTAGCCGAACCATCGTACGATTTCGACTGGTGGCTGGCGCACAAAATACAGCTCCAAATACCCCTCTCTCTTCAAGCATGTCTCGTAGCACCATTGTGGCCGGCTCGGTGCCCGATTCGAGCGCAATGATTTGCTCCGTCCCTTGATGGATCGGGTAACCCAAGGCCGCCAGCGAGTCGCGAACCTTTCGTGTATTGCTCTTCAATCTGCCGCGTTGCTCATTGCAGCCGCGAATGACTTCAAGTGTTGCTGCCAGACCCGCAATTTCATGCGGTAACAGACACGAGCTGAACATATTGGGATAGCTGGTGCTCAGCACGTAGTTGCGAAGATCAGCGCGCACCGTAAAAAAGCCTGCCCTGCCTGCGAATGCCTTGGCCAGGCTCGTGCTGATAAAGTGCACACGGTCCGTCAGCCCCAGTTCGACACATAGCCCGGCACCGTTGGGTCCGTGTGTTCCAAGTGAATGGGATTCATCAACGAGAATCATGCATCCCAATTTTTCAGTAACTTCAACCATCTCTGTCAGCGGGCACACTGCGCCGGTCGTACTATAGACAGAGTCCACTACAACCAGGCCGGGTCCATGCCGCTCGATGAGCTTGGCGAGATGCTGAGGGTCGTTGTGACGGAACGGGTGTGAAGGCGCTCCCGCGCGCCGTGCACCCTCCCAAAGTGATGTGTGCGCCAGGCTGTCGAGGTACACGGGAGTCTGGGGATCCGCAATTGCTTGCAGCAAACCCAAATTGGCGGAATACCCTGATTGACATATCAGGCCATCGTCTTTTCCCATCCAGTGGGCCAGACTCTTTTCCAATGCGCGCGCGGGATGCTCGTCGAGCAGGAAAACGCTGGACTGAATCGCGAATTCACTGTCGCGGGCAATCGACTCTGTTTGCGCTTTCACAATATCCGGATGGCCCGTCAGACTTAAATAGTCGTTTCCGTTGAGGCGGACCGAGTCTGGGCCTGCAACTCGCCCGTGCAGCAGCGACCGGCCACTCCACAGCGTATCCCACCGGGAAGTGAACTCTTTCGCTACGCGTTGCGCGAGATGCGCACTCACAGTCGGGTCTTGGGACACCCGCGCGGCCAAGGTCGCGGGGGGCATTAAGTCGATTTCAGCCACTTGCATGTAACGCTCCGTCAAGGAAATACGTCACATTGAATACAAATTTATTATTTTTTCCGCGCAACCCCTGCTAGAAATGACAGGTTTTTGCGCAAGATTTACGGTTTGATACCCCTGCCTGGGCATTTTTCCGATGTTTCGGCAGCTGACGCTACCCTTGGCGCCAAGGGAGGCCGCGAAAGCGCCAACCCCCTTTGTGGCCGCGCTGGGCCTGGCCATCAGGATCGCCTTCAAATCCCTCCAGAATGTTGTAGGCCTCCAGGCCTAACTCGGTGGCCCGCCGCGCTGCTGCAACGGACCGCACGCCGCTTCTGCACAACATGACCGCTTTTGTGCCAGGCGGCAAAGCCCCTCGCAGGCTGGCGTCAAAGTTGGGGTTCATCGCCATGCCTGGCCATTGTTTCCAGGGGAGCGCGACGGCATCTGGAATAAAGCCCACCCATTCCCGCTCCGCATCCGATCGGACGTCTATGAGCAGTGCCTTCCCGTCCTGTACCCACTGCCACGCGAGATAAGGAGAGACGTCGCCGGCGTAACCGGAGGCGGGACGCGGAAAATCGTTGAAATTGGCGTCAGGATCATTCACCACACCATCAGCGTCATGGCGAAGGCCAGACATCAAGTTGGCCGGTACAGCTTCATCCATCCGCCTGGGCCTCGGCAGTTTCAAGTTGTCCATCAGTGCAACAAAATCCTCTTCGGTTTTACCCGCAACCCTCGAATTGGAAGCTTTTTCAATGCCGATGGTGCTGGAGGTTCTGCCTTTGTAGTCATGTCCCGGCCAGACGACGGTTTCTTCCGGAAGCTGAAACAGCACCTTCGTCAGGCTGTTGTACAGCTCGCGCGCACTGCCGGACTGAAAATCGGTCCGTCCGCAACCGTCCACCAACAGCGTGTCACCTGTGAAAACGTTGTTACGCCAGACGAAGCTCATGCTGCCCGCAGTGTGCCCCGGCGTATGCAAGGCGCGCAAGGTTTCCCCGCCAAATTTCAATTCGTCATCGTGCTTTAGCTGTATGGCAGCTGTTTTGATGCCACATCCTACCGGCGCCGCGGTTCGCGCGCCTGCATGCTCGGCCAGCAAACCCGCGCTGGTAATGTGGTCTGTGTGGGCATGGGTTTCACAGGTCCACATCAGCTTGAGTCCATATTGACGCAACACACCCAAATCACGTTCAAGCTGGGCGTCTACCGGGTCAATGATCACAGCATCCCGCGTGTTTTCGTCAAATAGCACATAGGTATAAGTGCTTGAATCGGCGTCAAACAACTGGATTGGGTTCATCGTGGCGTCCCCTTTCTACCGGTGTTCAGGCAAATTTGCCCAACATCTCTGCTACATCTCCTGGCGGCATTTCGCCCTGTTCAATCATGCAACCGACCATGCTGAAGAATGACTTGTCCAGCGCCTTTCGGGCTGCAGCCAATTGTTGCGCGATCTTTTCGCAGTCAGATTCAGTCTGAATCAGCTTCTGAATGCCACGCAACTGCCCCTCTACGCGCGCGAGACGGGCGCACAAGGCCTTTTTGCTGGTTTCGTTGGACAACTTGCTCATGGGGCCTTCCTGAATTGATGCTTGAGACACTCATTTATACCCGTTGCCGGGCCGCAGCATGCATAGCCCTTCGTTTCGTGACAGCCGCCACCGGGTCGGATAACATTGACGTTTACGTAAACGTCAATTGTGGCACGGGGTTCCGTGCCCCACCAGGATGACTTCATGACCGACCTGTCCGCCGAGTTCAAAGCGTTGGCCAACTACCGACCCAAACATAAAGTGAGGTTTGTCACAGCTGCCAGCCTTTTTGACGGGCACGACGCCGCCATCAACATCATGCGGCGAATTTTGCAAAGCATGGGTGCTGAGGTCATTCATCTTGGGCACAACCGCAGTGTGGATGAAGTGGTTACTGCCGCGTTACAGGAAGACGTGCAGGGTATTGCCATCAGCTCCTATCAAGGCGGTCACATCGAGTATTTCAAATACATGGTGGACCTGCTCAAGAGTAGAGGGGGCGAGCAGATTCAGGTCTTTGGCGGAGGTGGTGGCGTTATCGTGCCGCCGGAAATTCGCGAGCTCCATGCGTATGGTGTGACGCGGATCTACAGCCCTGACGATGGGCAGAAAATGGGTCTCGCGGGAATGATTGGCGAAATGGTGATGCGCTGCGACAAGGATCTTTCCGGTCTAGCCCCCACCGACCTTTCGGCAGTTGAAGGACACAGCGAACACCATTGGCGTGCATTGTCGCGTTTGATCACGGCGCTGGAGTTTTCAGAGCCAAATAGCACCTTAGCCCTCTCCGTTATTGAGAAATCAGCTACTAAAAACGTAGTTGTTTTGGGTATTACGGGAACCGGAGGCGCAGGGAAGTCATCGCTCACGGACGAGCTGATTCGGCGTCTTCGGCTGGATCAAAACGACAGTTTGCGCGTAGCAGTGATATCGATTGACCCCAGTCGGCGCAAGAGCGGCGGCGCCTTGCTGGGGGACCGTATCCGCATGAATGCCATTGGCCCATGGCGAGACGGGCAACGTGTGTTCATGCGCAGTCTTGCCACGCGGGAGTCTGGGGGAGAAATCAGCAATGCGTTGCCGGGGGTGGTGGCTGCATGCAAAGTGGCAGGGTTCGATCTGATCGTGGTCGAGACCTCGGGAATCGGGCAGGGTGATGCGGCTATTGTTGGCCACGTTGACTTGCCCATTTACGTGATGACTCCTGAATTTGGCGCGGCGAGCCAGCTCGAAAAAATAGACATGCTGGACTTTGCGGAGTTCGTCGCGATCAACAAGTTTGACCGCAAAGGCGCGCTCGATGCGCTGCGGGACGTGAGCAAGCAGGTTCAGCGCAATCGCGAGGCCTGGACTACGCCGCCGGAGCAGATGCCGGTGTTCGGCACCATGGCCGCGCGGTTCAATGACGATGGCGTCACAGCGCTTTACCTGGCCCTGAAAGCCCGCTTGGGCGAAATGGGATTTGCCCTCAATAAAAGCGGCTCCCAAGATGCGCCA
>JAHEBY010000426.1 GCA_024642025.1 Comamonadaceae bacterium
ATGACCGGCTGGGTCTGCATGGGCGCCTTCAATACAAGTAGATCAGGACTTGTATTTTATGGAGCACCCATATGGCGCCGTGGCGGCCGCGCTCAGCGGCTTGCCGGCCAGCGCCTCTGTGAGACCCTGCCGCACATAGTTGGTCGCAGTTTTGATGTCAGACGCGCGGGCCGAGGCAATGCTGTCGATGCCGCCCGCGTAAATCAGCGTGCCTTGCGGGTTGACGATGTACATGTGCGGTGTGGTGCGCGCGCCATAAGCCCGGCCCACGGTGCCTTCAGGGTCCATCAGCGTGGCGGTGGGGGTGGCTTTTTGCCCGCTCATCCAGCTGGAAAGTTTGGCGGGTTCCAGATAGTCGCTGCTGTCCACCTCGGTAGAGTTGACTGTGAGCCACACCACGCCGTTGCCAGCCGCCTCTTTTTGCAGCGTTTGCATGTTGGCGGCACCGTAATGCTTGCGCACGTAGGGGCAGCCGGGGTTGCTCCATTCCAGCACCACATGCTTGCCTTTGAAGTCACTCAAGTTCACGGTTTTGCCAGCGGTGTCGGTCAACGTGAATTCAGGGGCTTTTTGGCCAACAGCCGCCGCCGAATGTGCGGGAGTAGCTACCAAATATGCAGCAATTGACGCCAGCATCAAGGCGCTGACGGTGGCCGCGCGGCGCAAGGTCTGGCGCTTGGCGGGGTTCAGGGTGGCAACGCCCGAGAGGCGCTTGGTCTGTTGGAACATGGCAGCTTTCTCCTATGGGTTGAAACGCTCGGTGGAATGTTCAGTTGTACACAAACGGCAATACACACATCTGGCACGGGGATTGTTGTAGGGGCTGCAACGTCCCTACAGCTTTGCAATCACGCCGCGCACCTCGTCCACACTCAAAATTTCCGACAGCACCACCGGCGTGCTGCCTGCGCGGTAAAACACATACACCGGCACGCCGTTGCGCCCCAGCTGTTGCAGCGCTGCGGTAATGGCCGGGTCGCGGCGCGTCCAGTCGGCGCGCAGCAGCGCCACGTTTTTGGCGGCGAGGTCGGCCACTACGCCTGCATCGGCCAGTGTGGTCTTCTTGTTGTACTGGCAGGTCACGCACCAGGCGGCTGTGAAATCCACAAACACCGGCTGCCCGGTTGCCAGAATCTGATCTACGCGGCCCGGCTCCCACGCCTGCCAGCCGCCTTGCCCATCGGCCTTGGTGCTACCCGCAACATTTGAGACTGGGGGCAAAAGTTTGATGACATTTTGGCCGATAGCCCCCGTCAATAGCACCAAAGTAGCTATTGAAAGCGTAGCAATTGTCAAACGGGTTCGGCCCTTGAGCGTGAACGACCAGATGACCAGGCTCATACCCACCAGGAGCGTCAGCAGCGCGCCTGCGCCATCAATGCCGCTTTGCTGGCCCAGCACCCACACCAGCCAGGCCACGGTGGCAAACATGGGGAACGCCATGAACTTCTTGAAGGTGTCCATCCAGACCCCGGGGCGGGGCAGCGCGCGGGCGAAAGCGGGCACCAGGCTGGCCGCCAGATACGGCAGCGAAAGCCCCACGCCAATAGCGGCAAAAATCAGCAGTGCCTGCAGCGCGGGCAGGCCAATCGCAAAGCCCAGCGATGCACCCATAAACGGCGCGGTGCAAGGCGAAGCCACGGCTACCGCGAGCACGCCCGACAAGAACGAATCGACCACTGGGTGCTTGGCCTGCAGTGTGGCCAAGCCCGACGGCAGCACGTTGCCAAACTCAAATAGCCCGGCCAGGTTCAACCCGATCAGCGTAAACAGCGCCGCCAGCGCGGCCACTACGGCAGGGGACTGCAGCTGAAAGCCCCAGCCCAAGCCCTCTCCTGCGGCACGCAGCGCAATCATCAGCGCGCCCAGCGCCACAAAGCTCAGCACCACACCGGCGGTAAAGGCAAAGCCGCTGATGCGGTGCGCCCGGCGGTCGCTGGCGTGGCGGGTAAAGCTCACGACTTTGATGGCCAGCACCGGGAACACGCAGGGCATCAAATTAAGAATCAGCCCGCCAATGAGTGCACCCACCAGCGCTGCCCAGAACGTGAGGCCCGGCGCGCTTAGCGCACCAAAGGCCCGCGCGGCGTTGTTGTCCAGCGCGCTTTGCAGGGCCGGGTTCACGCCCGACAGTTGCGCCGCAGCGGGCCAGGTGCCCGCGACTGGCAGCTCGACACGGTAGCCCTGGCGCTGGCCATTCACGTCAGCAGCCAGCACCACCGGCATCACGGCCGGGCTGTTCAGCCGCTGGCCGGAAAGCGGAATATTGGCGCTCCACACCGCGCCGTTCCACTGTTGCGCGGGCGTGGCGGCGTTGTCAATCACTTCGGGTGTTTCAGGGAAGATGTCCAGCGTTTTGCCCTGCAGCGCGGCGGGCATCCCAACGACGGTGAGCGTGATGGCTTTGTCTTGCAGCGTCACGCGGGTGTCTGGCTTGCTGGTGTTGACTGCCAGGGGCTTGGGTAGCGCGTCAAACGTGGCCTGAAACTGGGGAGCGTTGAGGGCGGTAGAGCCTTTGACCGGAATCTTCAGGCTGAACTCGCCTTCTTCGGGAATGCATTCCTTCTTGCAGATGAGCCATGCGGCGCGCAGCTTCACCTCCACCTCGGTTGCCAGCAGCGGCGGCTTGAAGGCGGGCGTGATGGTCAGCGGCACAGGCAACAGCACCGTGCCCTCAAAGCCGTAGTTGGCCAGCGGCCCGATGGGTATTTTTTCGGGCAGCGGCCAGGCCACATCGCCTGCA
>JAHEBY010000061.1 GCA_024642025.1 Comamonadaceae bacterium
TCGGGAGGTGACATTCGTGGAGAAAAGGCCAGGGCGATCCTGCTGCGCTTCAAGGGCGTTCAATAGCCACACCTCGTGAACGAGCCCTTGTTGATCGCGCATGTAATTGACAAGCAAGCGCCGGCCAATGAGCGTGCCAGACATCACCAAGTTGTTGGAAACGCCCTTGATGCGAGCGCCTGGAGACAGCCGCTCGGGGTTGCCATTGAGCAAAATCTGTGGCGGCGCCGTTACTTCCAGCACAGCCCGCAGTGCTGCTTTTGGGAACTCGCGTTGACCGGCGCCCGACGCGCTTTGAGCCTGCGCCAAGGGTGCCGAAATGCTGAATACGCAACCGGCAACCAGAGCCACGCAAACGGGCAACGAACGGCCCAAGGCGTGCGCAAGGCGTCGATTTGAAAAGCGATTATTTGAGGTGCAGCGGTTCATGGTTTACATCCAGAGGCTGTTGAGAAAAAACCCGCACCAACAAGGGCTGATGCGGGTCTTTCATTTTTGTGGTGGTGATAGGTGGATTTGAACCACCGACATCAGCATTATGAATGCTGCGCTCTAACCAACTGAGCTATATCACCGGGAGACGCGCATTATAGCGTTACGCAGCTGGAGAGAGGCCTGCGATAGGCCGATTCGGTGCTCAGCTGTGGGTAAATGCCGCTTTTCGCTTATTCACAAAGGCGTCCATGCCTTCTTTTTGGTCCGATGTGGCAAACAGCGCGTGAAAAAGGCGTCGCTCAAACGCAACGCCGTCGGCCAACCCGCCTTCAAAAGCCCGGTTGACCGACTCTTTGGCCGCCATCACTGCGATCTGTGAATAGTCGCAGATCATCAAGGCTGCGCCCAGCGCCTCGTCCATCATTTTGTCCGGCGCGACCACCCGGCTCACCAGACCGGCGCGTTCCGCCTCCGTGGCGTCCATCATGCGGCCTGTCAATGCCATGTCCATGGCCTTGGCTTTGCCCACGGCTCGGGGCAGGCGCTGAGTGCCACCCGCACCCGGAATGATCCCCAGCTTGATTTCCGGCTGGCCGAATTTGGCGTTATCCGCAGCAATGATGAAATCACACATCATGGCCAGCTCGCAGCCGCCACCCAGTGCGAAACCGCAGACGGCGGCAATCACGGGTTTGCGAACAGAGCGAATCTGCTCCCAGTTGCGTGTGATGTAGTCACCTTTGTAAACGTCGGCAAAGCTGTAGCTGGCCATGACGCCAATGTCGGCGCCGGCGGCAAACGCTTTATCTGAGCCGGTGATGATGATGCAGCCAATACTTGCGTCGGCGTCAAATGCTTTGAGCGCCGTGCCAAGCTCGGTCATGAGCTGGTCATTCAGCGCGTTGAGTTGCTTGGGCCGGTTCAGCGTGACGATGCCAACCTTGCCGGCTTCGGTCCTCACAGTAATGAATTCGTATGTCATGGGTTTCTCCTCTATTTGTGAAAGTTGGTCCGGGAATCCGTCAATCCCCGGCGGGCTCAGTCTGCACGGTCACGATACAGGATTCAGCCATTTTCTTGCGCACTCTGCATCTTTTAAAACCAGTCGCCAGGTGGACACGCCGGAAGGCAATGCCAGTGGCAATTGCAACAGGCGTTTGTCGCGCGATACCAGCGCGCTCACTTTCTTGTGGGTTCCGGCATACAAAAGCAGGTCGTCCAGTTTGCCCAGTCTCCAGGCGGACTTGTCGTTTCCTGTGGTCTCGATGCCCAGCCACTCGTCGCCAGACTGGAATCCGGCCTGCTCGGCAGCACCACCGCGCAGCACAGTCTTGACGGTGATGTTGCTCAGGCCAGCGTTCTCGCTAACCCGCAGTCCAAGGCGCTGGGCCAGTTGCGCCGGGTCTTCCATCACTGTGATGCCATGTGCTTCCAGCAACTCCTTTAGTGGCAAGACCTGAGTGCTGTGCACCCAGTGCGCCAGCTCGGGCGAAAACGACCGCGCGCCAACGGCTTCGATCGCGGCGCTGAAATCAGATTCCGTCATCGGCCCAGCCTGGCAACGCTGCCAAAGTTCGCGCATGACGTCGTCCAGCGAAGCCTTGCCGCCCGCCCTGAGCGTGAGGTCGAAACACAATGCCACCAGAGCGCCCTTGGTGTAGTAACTTACAGTTGTGTTAGGGGTGTTTTCATCCTGTCGGTAGTACTTTACCCACGCGTCAAAACTGGCCTGGGCAACCGTTTGAACCAGGTCACCAGGCGTTTGCTGCACCTGGTTGATCGTCTTGTTCAGCAACTTCAGGTAGGTTACATCGTCAATCAAACCGGCACGTCTCAGCAACAGATCATCGTAATAGCTGGTGAAGCCTTCAAAGAACCAGAGCAGCTCGGTATAGTTTTCAGCTGAATAGTCATACGTTGCGAATTCGATTGGCCGCAGGCGTTTGACATTCCATGTGTGAAAGTACTCGTGGCTGATCAGCCCAAGCAGCGTTGTATAGCCTTCGGGCTGCCGAGCGGGTTTGCCATCTATGGCACCCCCCTTGCCAATAGCTGCCCGCCGGGGCAGATCTTTGCGAGAGCAAATCAGGGAGGTGGAATTGCGGTGCTCAAGACCACCGTAGCCGTCGTCCACTGCATTGAGCATGAACAGGTAGCTCTTGTGCGCCGGGCTGTCGGCCTTGGTTGGCTTGGCGGCCCGTGCTTTGCCTGCTTTTGGATGCCAGAAATCCATCTGGGTCTCGCAGATTTTTTGCGTGTCGGCCAACAGGCGGGCACCGTCAAAAGATGCAGTTGCCCCGGCCACCACAAAGCGGTGCTGTACACCGCGGGCCATAAAGTTGCCGCTCCAGAAGCTGCCCATTTCCACCGGACAGTCCGCCAATTCGTCGTAGTTGGCGGCGACGTAGGTGCCAAAACCGCGCTCGGTGGTCTTCTTTGACGTGAGCCCGGTTGCAACCGACCAGTGGCGGGTGGCGGCATTGGCAGCCAATTCAAGCCCATGCGCATATTTCGTCTGTCCATGTACTTGAAGGCACAGACTGGTGGCGTTGAAAAAGCCTCGTGATGTATCCAGCCACGCTGTACGGACCGAATTGTCCAGCGCGTAGACCTCATAGGTCAGCTTCAGAGGCTTTGCGGGGGTGCACTGAATTTCCCAAGTGCATTTGTCAAGCTGATCGGTGTGCAGTCGGCGCGTACCCTGCGCAGCTGTTAACTTTTGAAGATTCTTGGAGAACTCCCGAATCAGGTAGCTGCCAGGAATCCACGTCGGCAAGGAAACGCGCTGTATCGCGGCGGGCTTTGCAATTGTCAACGTCACGACGAAGAGGTGCGCCTGCAGATTGGCGCACTCAACCCGGTAGTGAACCGGCCCCGCCACCATGGGTGAGCGGGCCTTACTTGGCATTCGCCAGATGCTGTTCTATCTGCTCGGTGTTGATGGCGCCTGGCACGCGCTTTCCGTTGGCAAAGATCAGCGTGGGGGTGCCGGTGATCTTGTATTTTTTGCCAAATTCGGCATTGCGCGCAAGTGCCGCGGCGTCGCAATTACCCGGCGGTGTAACCTGATCCCGCATCATCCAGTCTGTCCAAGCTTTTGCCTTGTCTTTGGCACACCAGACGTTTCTCGATTTCTCCACCGAATCAGGGCCCAATACCGGGTAGAGATAGAGGTATACGGTGACGTTGTCGACCTTCTGCATGTCGCGCTCAAACCGCTTGCAGAAGCCGCAATTCGGATCTTCAAAAACGGCTATTTTCCGCTTGCCGTCGCCGCGAACGATCGTGAAGGCGTCTTTAACAGGCAAGCTGTCAAAATCAATGGCCATCAGTCTTTCCACGCGTTCTTCCGTCAGGTTTCGGCGGTCCTTGACGTCAATCAACGAGCCTTGAATCAGAAAATCCCCTTTTGCATCCGAGTACATGATTTCAGTACCGCTGTAGCGGACTTCAAACAGACCTGGCATGGCGCTGGGCTTGATTTCGTCGATTTTTGGTAATTGCGGCAACCGCTCCGAGAGGGCCTTGCGAATGGCAGCTTCTTGCCCAAAGGCGCTGGTGCCCATCAATAGTACCGCCACAGAACCGGCGATGGCAAAGAGCGTTTTTAGTTTGTTTGTCATCAGCATTCCGTAATTTCAGTTAATAAGCACTAGTCCCCATAGCCCGCCTGGCAACCCATCTTTTGACCATCGCACTGGCATCAAACTCATTCAGGCCCCAATTTCGCGCACCTTGCCAAGGTTCTCCGCGCTTGGCAAAAAGATTTTGCAGCATGTCGGTGGCGGTTCCCATCGCCATGACGTCAAGCTTTCTTGATCGCTCATATTGCCTCAACAACCGCTGGTCCCCCGCAGAACGCCAATAGGCCCGGCCTTTAAGGACCGTCGCCAATTGGTCAACGTCGGCAAGCCCCAGGTTCAGGCCCTGACCCGCCAGCGGATGAACGGTATGGGCGGCGTCTCCAGCCAACGCCCAGCTCCGCCCCTCTTGCGATCCAGTCCACTTTTTTGCCCCGGCCATTTGCAGAGGCCACACGGCGCGATCACTGACGAGTGTCATCTTTCCCATCTCATGGGCACTGGCGTCTTCCAGTGCACGGGAAAACGAATCGCGGTCCAATGCCACCAAGTCCCCAGCCCGGTCTTCCCAGACTGACCACACCAGAGCTACAGAGTTCCCTTCTGGGCCGTCCAACGGTAAAAATGCCAATATTTCGCCATTTTTGAACCATTGCCGAGCTATTTGATGATGCGGCTTCTCACAAGTCAGTCGCGCCGCAATGGCCGACTGGCCATAGGGCGTGCTTTCAAAATCCACGCCGAACTCAGCCCGCGTCCGGCTGGCCTTACCCTCACACACCACCGTCAACGCTGCGTTTTGCGGTTCGTCCAGTTCTTCGATCAGACCTTGGTAGCGCGTGGCCTCGGCAAGGCGGGCCTCCAGCGCGGCTACATCCGCAATCCACGCGAGAGCCGAAACGCCCTGCTCTGATGCGTGAAAGTTAACTTCGCCGCCGTCATCGCCGTGGATCGTCATGCCCAGAACAGGCGTAGCCTCAGTTGCGTCTGGCCAGCACCGCACCGATTCCAGCAGCGCGCGCGATCTGGCGTTCAGCGCATAGGCGCGTACATCCTTTGTGTGCGGGGTATTTTGGCCTGAAGTGGTCACAATCCCAACGCGCAGGCGCTCGCCCGCAAGCAAAAGCGCCAGTGTGCGGCCAACTACACCCGCGCCGCGGATACACACATCAAGATGTCGAGGCATCTTGCCATTGTAAAAGCCAAGGCAAAATTGCGTTTTTGCCAGTGAATCAATCTGTTACCTCAAACTATCCGCCTATGAAGATAAACAAAAAAGAGTTCGACGTAGCCGCCAGCATTTCCCGCCTGTTCATTTACCCCATCAAGTCCTGCGCGGGCATTGAAGTCCAGAAGGCCCAATTGTTGGACACCGGGCTGGAATGGGACCGCAACTGGATGGTGGTGGACGAGGCTGGCGAATTTGTGACGCAGCGTGAATTACCGCGTATGGCGTTGATTGAGCCGCGGCTCCAAACTGAGGAAATGACACTGAGCGCACCCGGCATGCTGGCCTTACAGGTGCGTCTGGACCGGGTTGAGAAGCCGGTGCGCGCTCGCGTTTGGGACGATGAAGTCAGCGCATTTGATATGGGCGACATGGCAGCGCAGTGGTTCAGCGATTTTCTCGGGCAAAAGCTCCGGTTGGTGCGGTTTGACCCGGACCACATGCGCTGGTCCAGCATGAAATGGACGGGCGGTGCGAAAGCGCCGAACCAATTTTCAGATGGTTTCCCGATTCTGATGATCAGCGAGACATCGGTCGATGCCTTGAACTTGCGCCTCAAACAATCGGGCGAGGCTGCGGTTGGTGTAGAGCGATTCCGTGCAAATGTAATCTTGACGGGTCTTGACGCGCACGATGAAGACCGTCTCGACATCTGCCACTTCGCTGCGGCGGATGGCATGGCTGAAATCAGGCCTGTCAAACCCTGCGCCCGATGCCCGATCCCCAATATCGACCCAGTGACTGCCATCAGTTCTCCGACAGTAAGCGACTTTCTGCAAACCTATCGCCAGAATGACCTCATGAACGGTGCCATCACGTTTGGCATGAATGCGATTGTGGTGAGCGGCGAAGGCCGGTGGCTGCAAACGGGGCAGGCTGTGTCGGCCAACTACCGGTTCGACTGAGCCTCTTCTACGCCTGAACTACACTAGGCGTCCTGATTTTCGAGGTTTGTTATGAGTCTGAAGTGCGGCATTGTTGGCCTGCCAAATGTGGGTAAATCCACGCTGTTCAATGCCTTGACCAAGGCGGGCATCGCTGCCGAGAACTACCCCTTTTGCACTATTGAGCCCAATGTCGGCGTGGTGGAAATGCCCGATACGCGGCTGGACCAACTCGCTGCCATTGTGAAACCCGAGCGCATCGTGCCGGCGATTGTCGAGTTTGTCGATATTGCAGGTCTGGTGGCTGGCGCCAGCACGGGCGAAGGCCTGGGTAACAAGTTTTTGGCGCATATTCGCGAGACCGATGCCACTATCAATGTAGTGCGCTGCTTTGAAGACGACAACGTGATCCACGTTGCGGGCAAGGTCGACCCGATCTCGGACATTGAAGTGATTCAAACCGAGCTGTGCCTGGCCGACCTGGCCGCAGTCGAAAAGGCACTTCACCGCGTGACCAAAACAGCCCGCTCGGGTGACAAGGAGTCAATCAAACTGGTGGCCATTCTGGAGAAATGCCAGGCGGCGCTTAACGAAGCCAAGCCAGTTCGCACGCTGGAGTTCAGCAAAGAGGAGGCGCCGCTTCTCAAGCAGTTTTTCCTCATTACCGCCAAGCCAGCCATGTTTGTCGCGAACGTGGCTGAAGATGGTTTCGAGAACAATCCGTATCTCGAGCGGCTTAAGGACTATGCCGCGCGGCAGAATGCCCCGGTGGTGGCAATCTGCGCCAAGCTCGAAGCGGAAATGTCTGAAATGAATGATGAAGACCGGCAGATGTTTCTTGAAGAACTCGGCCAGACGGAGCCGGGGCTGAATCGCCTGATTCGCGCGGCTTATTCACTGCTTGGGTTGCAAACCTATTTCACGGCGGGCGTGAAGGAAGTGCGTGCCTGGACCATTCACGTCGGAGATAGCGGGCCGCAGGCGGCAGGCGTGATCCATACGGACTTTGAAAAAGGCTACATTCGGGCGCAAACAATCGCGTTCGATGACTTCATCAACTTCAAAGGCGAGCAGGGTGCGAAAGACGCTGGAAAGATGCGAGCCGAAGGCAAAGACTACATCGTCAAAGACGGCGATGTCATGAATTTCCTCTTCAGTTCATAAAAAAATAGGCCTCTAGCCCCCGCCGAATATACACAAGCAGCTATAAAAATAGTAGCTATTTCAAATCGTGATCTGCCCTGGAAACACGCCCATCAACAGGCTGGTCATCACCACATAGCGCAATAACTTGCCGATGGCCATGTAAAACACGCAAGGCCAAAACGGCAGTTGAAGCCACCCCGCTACTGCACACAGCGGGTCGCCCACAGCAGGTAGCCAGGCCAACAAACATGCTTTGGGGCCCAGATTTTTTAGCCAGACCAGCGCTCGGGCGTGTTGTGTTGAGTGGCGGTATTTGTCTACAACTCGATGTGCCCCGTATCCCATCCACCAGTCAACTGCTCCACCCAAGGTGTTGCCGACGGTAGCCACCAGTATTGCAGGCCAAAAAAGTTCAGGATTGAGTTTGACGAGTCCGAACACCACAGGCTCTGAACCCATGGGAATCAATGTGGCGGAAATAAATGACACCACAAAGACCGTGCTCAACCCGAATTTGGGCAAAGCCAGCAGTGCCAGCAGATGTTCGAGCCAGAGTTCCATGTGGCGGGCGATGGTTGGAGGACGTCCAGTATAGGCAGCGTATGGGCCAACGCTGGGCATTCCGTTTGTCGGAAAGGCGCGCGTTTGTTACACCTGATTTCAATTGCTGAAATTTTGAGCAGCTACAATCCACGCTCGTCAAAATTCCCGCCTGATCCGAACGCTCTCCCGCTCATGCAAATTGGTCCTTTCTTCCTCGCGAACAATCTGTTCGCGGCGCCCATGGCGGGCGTGACGGACCGACCTTTTCGTCAACTCTGCCGCAAGCTGGGCGCAGGTTATGCGGTCAGTGAAATGGTGACGTCCCGCAGGGACTTGTGGCACACGCTCAAGACCTCGCGACGTGCCAATCACGATGGCGAGGCTGCACCTGTTGCCGTTCAAATTGCGGGCACCGATGCGACCATGATGGCTGAGGCGGCTGCCTACAACATTGAGCACGGCGCACAGATCATTGACATCAACATGGGTTGTCCAGCCAAGAAAGTCTGTAACAAATGGGCGGGGTCCGCTTTGATGCAGGACGAACCGCTGGCACTGCAAATTGTGGAGGCTGTGGTTGCCGCCTGTGCGCCACACCATGTGCCCGTCACCCTCAAAATGCGTACGGGCTGGAGCGCCTCGCACAAAAATGCTGTGGCAATCGCCGTCGCCGCCGAGCGTGCTGGCGTGCAGATGCTGACGGTGCATGGCCGGACACGCGAGCAGGGCTACAAAGGCCAGGCGGAGTACGACACCATTGCTGCGGTGAAGTCTGCGGTGCGTATCCCTGTGGTAGCCAATGGCGACATTTCCACACCCGAGAAAGCTCGCGACGTTCTGTCGCAAACGCGGGCAGACGCGGTGATGATTGGCCGTGCCGCGCAAGGGCATCCTTGGATATTCCGGGAGATCTCACATTTTCTTGCTACCGGCGAGCACCTTGCCCCACCGTTGGTTGCGGAGGTGAAGCGTCTGCTGATGGAGCATCTTGAGGATCACTACGCCCTGTATGGTGAATTTTCGGGTGTGCGCACGGCACGCAAGCACATTGGCTGGTATGTGAAGTCTCTGCCCGGCGGTGAGAGTTTTCGCGTGCAGATGAATCTGATTGATGATTGTGCTGCCCAGCAGCGCGCGGTGGCTGACTATTTCGACGAGCTGGCCACCTTGACCGACCGAATGCCTGCCGCAGATATGGTGCAACGAAGTGAGCCGGCTCGCGAGCTGTGCGACCAGGTAGAGAACAAGGAATAAGAGACATGAGCAAAAAGCACATAGAAGAATGCGTGCGCGCCAGCCTTGAAGGCTATTTCAAGGACCTGCGTGGCACCGAGCCCGATGGCTTGTACGACATGATGATCAGGGTTGTGGAAAGGCCTTTGCTGGAAGTAGTGATGAATCAGGCTGACAACAATCAATCCCGGGCTGCCGAGTGGCTGGGACTGAACCGCAACACGCTGCGGAAAAAACTGGTTGAGCACAAACTGGTCAAGTGATGCCTGATCGGGCACCAACGGAAACTAACAATGAATGCACTTTTATCGGTATCGGACAAAACCGGCATCCTCGAATTCGCCCGGGCCCTGCACGCGCTTGGGGTCAAGCTCATTTCAACAGGTGGAACTGCCAAGCTGCTGGCGCAAGCCGGTCTGCCGGTTACAGAGGTGGCAGAGCTGACAGGTTTTCCGGAGATGCTGGATGGTCGTGTCAAAACGCTCCATCCCAAAGTGCACGGGGGCCTGCTCGCGCGTCGGGACATGCCCGAGCACATGGCTGCACTCAAAACCCACAGCATCGACACCATTGACTTGCTGGTGGTCAACCTGTATCCCTTTGAGGCCACGGTCGCCAAGCCAGGTTGCACGCTTGAAGACGCAATTGAGAACATTGACATTGGTGGCCCAGCTATGGTGCGCTCGGCGGCGAAGAACTGGAAAGATGTGGGCGTGCTCACCGATGCGTCCCAATACACGGAGGTTATGCAAGAGCTGAAAGTGGGCGGAAAACTTACCGATAAGACCAAGTTTGCGCTCGCCGTTGCGGCATTTAACCGCATCAGCAATTACGATGCGGCCATCTCTGACTATCTTTCCTGCATTCAGCCAGACGGCAGCCACGCGTTGTTCGCCGGGCAGGCGAACGGGCGTTTTGTGAAGCTGCAGGATTTACGCTATGGCGAAAACCCACATCAGCAGGCGGCGTTCTATCGGGATCTGTACCCTGCGCCGGGTTCGCTGGTTACTGCTCGGCAACTGCATGGCAAGGAGCTCAGTTTTAACAACATTGCCGATGCGGACGCGGCGTGGGAGTGCGTAAAGA
>JAHEBY010000427.1 GCA_024642025.1 Comamonadaceae bacterium
GCATCACCGATATTTGGGCCCAAAGGTGAAAGCATCGGCTTTGCCAAAACCATTCGGGACATTCGCGAGGCGCGCCGGGCTCAACTTGAGCTGGCCGAACTCAACACCAGTCTGGAAAATCTGGTCGAAACGCGCACAGCGGAGCTTGACAACGCCATGCACAACCTGCGTGGCACCGTTGATGCCGTGCCCTCCATGATTGCCTACTGGGACAAAAACCTGGTCAACCGAATGGCCAACCGAAGTTACGCGGCCTGGTTCGGCCAAGAGCCGGCCGCCATGGTTGGACAGCCCATGCGGGCGGTTTGTGGCGACATGTTCGTGGAACGCAATTGGCCCAACATTGAAGCCGCCCTGCGGGGAGAGCCACAAAAATTTGAACGCCGGCTGGAAAAGCCCGATGGCTCGAGGGTCCAGCCCTCTCTGGTGCATTACCAACCCGACGTGATCGCCGGCGACGTGCGGGGCTTTTATGTGCTGGTGCACGATATGGGCGAAATCGTTGAAGGGCAGATCAGGCTGACAGCCGCGCTGCGCGACAACGAGGCGCTGCTCGATACGCTGGACCAGCACGCCATTGTTTCCGTGGCAGATGCAGCGGGTCGCATCATGGAAGTCAACGCCCGCTTCTGTGCGGTGTCGGGCTACAGCCAGGAAGAATTGCTCGGGCAAAACCACCGCATCGTCAATTCCGGGCAACACCCTGAGTCGTTCTGGCAGGACATGTGGTACACCATTTCCAGCGGCGAGCCGTGGCGCGGTGAAATCTGCAACCGCGCCAAAGACGGCTCCCTGTATTGGGTTGACAGCATGATTGCGCCGTTTGTTGGCGCTGATGGCCAGATAGAAAAATACATCTCCATCCGCACCGACATCACCGCGAGGAAGCAGGCTGAAGAATCCCTACGCCTGACAAGCAAGCGCTTTGAAGTTGCCGCCGAGGCGGCTGCAATAGGCGTTTGGGAGCGCGACCTGGGCACCAACACGCTGGTTTGGGATGACCAGATGTACGCACACTTTGGCTGCACAGCGACACCCGACGCCACGCCGCTTGACCTGTGGGCTCGCGGCGTGCACCCGCAGGACCTCCCCGATTGCGACAATGCCATGGCAGCTGCCATTGCAGACAGCGGCAAGTTTGAACAGGAGTTCCGCGTCTTGCAGCCGGACGGCACCATTCGCCATCTCAAAGGGGCTGCGGTCGTTTTGCGCAACGCAAGTGGCAACCCTCTGCGCATGATCGGGGTGAACATCGACGTGACTGACCATCGGCACGCCGTTCAGCAGGCGCAAATGCGGGAGCGGCTCACCAGCCTGGTGATCAACAGTTTCCCGGGGCCGCTGGCCTACTGGGACACCGACATGCGATGCACCTTGGCCAATGCCGCCTACAAAGGATGGCTTGGACTCACATCCGAACAGATGGTAGGCAAGACGCAGCTGGAAATCATTGGTGAGGAGATTTACCAACTGAACCTGCCCCACATCCAGGCGGTGCTGTCCGGGAAAGAGCAAAAAGTGGAGCGCACCCGAACCGTTGCTGATGGCAGCGAACGCCACTACCAGCTTCAGTACTTTCCAGACATGGTGGGCAATGAGGTGCGTGGTTTCATTTCGGTGGTGATCGACATTACCGAACTGAAGCGCTCCGAGCAGCAAATGCGCCAGGCCGTGCACAAGGCGCGGCACGCCAACCAGGCCAAGAGCCAGTTTCTGGCCAATATGAGCCACGAAATTCGCACGCCCATGAATGCGGTAATCGGCCTGACTTACCTGATGGAGCGCACGGCTCTGGACGCCGATCAGACGTCGTTCATGGGCAAGATCAAGAATGCCAGCCATTCGCTGCTGGGGTTGATCAACGACATTCTGGACCTGTCCAAAATTGAAGCACAGGAGCTGACGATCGAAAAAGCACCGTTCAGCCTGTCGAAGCTGCTTGGCGACGTGACCGATCTGATGAAGGATCAAGGGCAAAGCAAAGGCATTGACCTTGTTCTCGACGCACACAGCGGACTTCCCGATTCGCTCGAGGGTGACGCCGTGCGCCTGCGCCAGGTGCTGGTCAATCTGGTTGCCAACAGCATCAAGTTCACCGAGCGCGGCTTTGTCCGCCTGGACGTGCAATGCCTATCTGACGCCACCGCCCCGTCTGATGACGCATCCCAGGTACGACTGCGCTTTGAAGTTGAGGACACGGGCATCGGTATGTCACCAGACGTGATGAGCAAATTATTCATGCCATTTGCTCAGGGCGACGTGTCTACCACGCGACGCTTCGGCGGCACCGGGCTGGGCCTCTCAATTGTCAAGCAGCTCGTGACCATGATGGGCGGCGAGATTGGCGTCTCCAGCAAACCTGGCGAAGGCAGTACGTTCTGGTTTGAACTGACTGTGCCTACCTGTTCCGGCGACGGACTCCCGTCTTCCCCCGGTTCGGACAATCCCGCAGACAGCCCCCTTGGACTTGCTGGTGTCAGGATTCTGGTGGCGGACGACAATGCGGTTAACCTTGAAGTCGCCCGGCGAATTCTGGAGCTGGAGGGCGCCACTATCTCGATGGCGCGCAACGGCCAGGAAGCCATTGACCATTTGCTGGCCAAGCCCCGTGGTTTTGACGTGGTGCTGATGGACGTGCAAATGCCCGTGCTTGACGGCCATGACGCCACCCGCCGCATACGCAGTGGTCTGGGTTTGAAGAATCTGCCCATCATTGCTCTTACCGCTGG
>JAHEBY010000062.1 GCA_024642025.1 Comamonadaceae bacterium
CGAACTGCACGCGCTTCCAGAACAAGGTCTTCCCACTGAAGTACGCCCTTTTGTGCTGGCTATCAATAGCTTGCTTCAGCGCGTCGCGCTGTCCATGGAGACTCAGCAGCGGTTCATCGCAGACGCGGCACACGAATTGCGCTCTCCGATGACGGCCATGTCACTTCAGGCCGAGATACTGGACAACTCGGGGCTGTCACCCGACTCCCGGGAAAAACTGGGCGCTTTGCGTCGGGGAATAGAGCGTGGACGTTCGCTGCTCAACCAGTTGCTCGATCTGGCGAGAGCCCAATCTACCGCCGCGGCTGCGCCCGAAGCCTTACGGGTCCAAATGGTTTTTAGACGAGTACTGGAAGATGTCCTTCCTCTTGCAGAATCCAAAAATATTGACGTTGGCGTGAAAGACGGGAATGACGCAATGGTGCGTTGCAACGAGATCGATCTGGTCTCGATCGTGAAGAACCTGGTGGAAAATGCACTTCGCTATTCGCCTGAGGGTGGTCACGTCGATCTGTCAGTTGCCGAGGAGGGCGGTCTTGTAGTGATTGAAGTGGAAGACGACGGACCCGGCATTTCCATCCCTGAACGTGAGCGCGTGCTCGATCCCTTCTATCGGGTCCTGGGCAGCGATCAAGTTGGTTCTGGCCTGGGCCTGGCTATCGTGCAAGCCATCACCAAGCGCCTGCACGGTCGGGTCGAGCTGGGAGATGCCACGGCATTCGCCCACGGCCTCAAAGTACGCGTGCTGCTTCCTGCGGTTTTTTGATCAAGACGGATCACTGCCGGATCCAGGCCCGTTTTGGCACGCGGCTTCAGCCCGCCCGAATAGCGGAATGCGCCCAAAAACAAGCGTCCAAATGCAGAAAGCCACCGGAATAGACCGGTGGCTTTGGTTTCAAGTGATTGGGCAAGCATAAAGCGCCCGCTTGCCCGACAGATGGAGCATCAGGCTCAACGGTGTTGCTGTTGCTCTTTTTCAAACGCGAGTCGAGCCTCTTCGTCGCCATGAGCCTTGATGGTGGTGCCGTCTTTCGCCTGAAGCACTTGCCCCTCTTTCAATTGAACGATGTGACCATACTGATTTTCCATGGCCATCTTGCCGCTCGGAAAGACGTGCAAGATAGACCCGTTGGCAAGCGGAACGAGCTTGTCACTGCCTAACTGTTTCAATACCGCGCTGTTGGCGGAACCGGGTAATGACGAGGGTGCTGCGGTGGTTGCTGCGCTGGCGGCGACAGCTGTTGCCGAAAGAGCCAGAACAAGGGCAGTGGTCTTGAGTGAGTGAAACATGATAAATCTCCAGTTGGTTGCACGCAGATAGTTGCGTGATTTGGAGAATACGGTTCACAACTTAGCTAGCCCTGAGGTACCGAAATAGGTCTGAGCTGACTATGACCTCCGGGGTGAATTGCTGCGGCCGTCGAGCGTAATCGAATTCATCGCGCGAAACATTCGAAGAGGCGGTGTTAGAGGGCTAAGTTAACCCTAAGTCTCAAGCTGCACAGTTGGGGCTTCTTTAATTTACTTCAATAGGAGAACCTCTCGCATGAACACGTTACCTGGCAGCAACTTCCGACAGATGTTGAACAAAGTTCCTGAAGTCACCCTTTTCTTCTGGGTCATCAAAATCATGGCCACCACGGTCGGCGAGACGGCAGCCGACTTCCTCAACGTCAACATGCACCTTGGTCTGACCGGTACATCGGTCGCGATCGGCGCTCTGCTACTTGCACTGCTTGTGGTTCAGTTACGCTCGCAAAAATACATTCCGGCAGTCTACTGGGTTGTTGTCGTTCTGCTGAGCGTATTTGGTACGCTAATTACAGACAACTTGGTCGACAATTTGGGCGTGTCGCTTGAGATGTGCACGATGATCTTCAGCGGGGCGCTGGCAGCTACCTTCATTGGCTGGTACCTTAGCGAGCGGACACTCTCAATCCATACCGTTCATACGACGCGCCGAGAACTCTTCTACTGGGCGGCGATCTTGTTCACCTTTGCACTGGGTACCGCCGCTGGCGATCTGGCGGCAGAGGGTCTGAAGTTGGGCTACGGGATTTCCGTGTTGGCTTTCAGTGGACTAATTGGCGCAATCACGTTTGGTCACTATGTGCTCAAGCTCGACGCCATATTGGCGTTCTGGATTGCCTATATCCTGACCCGACCCCTGGGCGCGTCTAGTGGCGATCTGTTGGCGCAGCCCGTGGTCAATGGCGGCCTCGGGCTCGGCAATGTCGTCACGAGTAGCCTATATCTGATGACCATCCTGGCGCTCGTGGCATACATGACGTTACGCGAGAAGCGGTCTACGTCTCGGGTGAACTAGGGGCTCCATGGTCCTGCACGGTGACCTTAAATAGTTCACCCAAGGCGTCGAATGAACCAGGCAAGTACGCTGACTGTAGATTGTGCCGCTACCATTGACCTTCGACGCCCATTACATCAATTTTTAGGTAACTCCATGGCACCCAACCCGACTTCCTGGTTCTACTGGGCCTTGCTGTCCGCGGTATTTGCGGCATTGACAGCCATCTTTGCCAAGGTCGGTATCCAGGGGGTTGATTCGGACCTGGCAACGCTGGTCCGCACGACGATCGTCATGATCGTATTGTCTGCATTTGTGTTCCTCACCGGTAAATGGGCCAACCCGTTACTCCTGTCAGGAAAGACCTGGCTTTTTTTGGGCTTGTCGGCACTGGCCACGGGCGCGTCATGGGTTTGCTATTTCCGTGCATTGCAACTGGGTGAGGCCTCCAAAGTGGCGCCCGTCGACAAGCTCAGCCTGGTGCTGGTGGCAGTTTTTGCGTTCGCCTTCCTAGGCGAGCGTCCGGCCCCGCGTGAGTGGCTTGGCATCGCCATGGTCGCCGGTGGCGTGCTGGTGCTGGCGTTCAAGTGATGGATCACGCGTCTTAATAAAAATTTAACATGATGAAAAATCTCTCCCCAAGTCGCTATGGCCGGATGGCCCAAATGATGCACTGGGCGACCGCGATTCTGGTGCTGGTGGCCTTTATTTATGGTCCGGGCGGCTCTGAACAGCGCGTCTACCTGCCAGCCCGCGATTTTGATCGGCAACTGCATGAGACCCTGGGTCTTTGCGTGTTCGCCCTGCTGGTGCTTCGTTTGCTGTGGCGCCAGTTCGATACACGACCCGAGCCAACGCCACAGGCTCGCTGGATGCACATTGTGTCCAAGGCAGTGCAGGGCCTTCTCTACCTGCTGCTGTTTGCTGTGCCGATAAGCGCCATGGCGGGTGCCTGGCTGGAAGGGCATCCACTGACCTTGCTCGCAGGGTTTGAAATCGCGTCACCCATCAGCACGTCGCATGCCCTGGGCGTGACCGTTGCCAACATTCATACCTGGCTGGGTGATGCCATATTGTGGCTGGCTGGGCTTCATGCTACCGCAGCCATCTACCACCACGTGTTGCTCAAAGACAATGTGATGCTGATAATGCTGCCACGCTGGCTGCCGCTGCGCCAGCGCAGGTAGCAGGCTAATGCCATTCTTTAGCGGTTTGTCAATTAAGCCGCGATGAACACGCCACTGGGTTAACTTGCCGCGGTCCGTGACAATTCTTTAACTCAGGACCGGTTCGGGTCATGAGGCTTCTCGGTGGCGACGGCAACTTCGTCGGCCAACTTGCTCAAAATCCAGATACAGGCTGGAGGCAGATTGGACATCACCCATTTGATCCTCCTCCATTCAAAGCCGGGAGGCGCCAGAAAAGGCTCCCGCAACCCATAGGTGAACTGAATCAGCCTGGAGCTTGGCGAGGCCACCAAGAAGCGAAGCACGCTCTGAACAGTCAACTGTTTGACATCGGCTGGCAACGACCTGAAGGGTAGACTGGACACCACGGCTGTGGCCCCTGCCATGTTGAAACGGTCGAGCGCAAAATCAGCGGTCCCGTGTGTCACTTCTACGTGGGGATACGTTTCCCGCAATATAGTGACCAGTCGAATCTGCAATTCCACTGCCTCAAGGCGATCCGGACTGACGACATGAGTCAGGGCGCGGGTGACTGCGCCGCTGCCGGCACCCAACTCGATGACCTGATCAAATCCCGCAGCCAGGGAGGCCAACTCATCTGCAAGGCGGACTGATGAGGGAGCGACCGAACCCGTGAGCCGAGCGCGCCGCTGGATGCGTGCCCACATGGAGTCGCTGGCGACAGCCGTTGAGCCGCTGCTAGCGTTTAGTTGTATTGGACGCCACATCAGATTTGATATCCACAGGCTCGCTGATGGCTAATTGCTCGATTCCTGCCGCGAGGGCAAACATCTTGACAAAAGTTCTGGCACAACGCCCCGCAGGCATATTCGCATGCTTCATTTTGATGCTTCAGGTTGACAGAGTTGAGATGGCCGTGATACGGCTTATGGTTAGTCAACATTTTGCTCAACAACACTTAGCGCAAGCTTAGGAAACGCGCAGTTTCCTGACGCTTCAAAAGCCAACTGGTGGGCAGTGGCTATGTCTGGGCTAAGTCTTGCGGTTGACCATGAGTACCGTTTTCCCGAACGATTCACATGGAAAGTCCCGCATCATGAAAAGCAACATCCTCCTCGCGCTAACTATTTTCTGTATCACAGGCACAGTCACGCCAATGGCCGTTGCCCAGTCACCAGTGCAGCCGCTAATTACGCGGCAAGCACCAATTCCCCCAGAAAAGAGCCCGCCGGGCGATATCCCTGACAACCAGATTTTCGTAACGTTCAAGTCACTGATGGGCTTTTCTATCAAGGTGCCTGAAGGTTGGGCCCGAGCTGAGGCGCCAGGTTTGGTTCACTTTAATGACAAGTACAACGCACTTCAAGTGACCGTCAAACCGCGCGCCACAGCGCCTGATATCTCAGGCCTCAAAGCCAGCGAGCTTGCCGATCTACAGAAGATGCCTAACGCAATTCGTATCAATCTGATTAATCCGCAGACTTTGCCTGCCGGGCAGGCATGGGTGGTTCACTACGGATCCAATTCGGACGTAAACCTGGTAACCAACAAGGCTATTCGGCTCGACAACGCCAACTATTATTTCTGGAAGTCCGGCAAACTGGCGACTGTGACGGTTTCGGCACCGGCCGGCGCGGACAACGCAGACCAGTGGCAGTTGATGTCCCGGAGTTTCACGTGGCAATAAGTGCTGCCATCGAGGCGGTTGATCTGTACCGCTTCTTCCACGCTGGCGAATCGGAAACCCTCGCCCTGCGCGGGGTCTGCCTGCGTGTCGCACCGGGTGAGATGGTTGCCCTGCTTGGCAAATCGGGCAGTGGCAAATCGACGCTGCTGAATTGCCTGGCTGGACTGGACGAACCTGATGGTGGCCACGTCGATCTGCTCGGAGAACGTTTGAGCCGCCAGCCCGAGACCTACCGGGCGAGGCGGCGGGCAGTTTGTATTGGCATGCTGATGCAGGCCAACAATCTACTGCCAACACTGGGCTTGGCCGACAATTTGACGCTGGCGATGCAGCTCACGGGCAAGTCAGACCAGATGCACTTGACGCACATGCTACAGCAGCTAGGGCTCAGTGCGCATGCATCGGCGCGCCCCGCCCAGTTGTCCGGTGGTGAAGTGGCACGTGCAGGGTTGGCGGTCGCACTGGCTTCCAAGCCAGCAGTGTTGCTGGCTGATGAGCCGACCGCAGAGGTCGATGCGGCCACCGAAGCCTTGGTTTTTAAGGTCTTTGATGTGCAGCGGTCCGAGGGAACAGCCATCCTGATTGCCACGCACAGCGAAGTACTGGCAAGGCAGGCAGATCGCGTTATCCGGATGCGCGACGGGAGGATCGTGCATGAATGAAGTACTGGTGACGGGTGTCAATGTCGCGCGGCGATTCAAGCAAGGTGACGTCTGGTTTGACGCGTTGCACGCGGCAACGTTTTCCATTCGAGCTGGCGATCGCATCGCCATCGTGGGACCGTCCGGCAGTGGAAAGTCAACACTTCTTCAACTGGTTGCTGACCTTGATTCTCCGTCCGAGGGCGTGTTAAGTTGGCCCGGCTTGGGAGAGCCTGGCAGTTTGCGCCCACGCCACATTGGCATGGTGTTCCAGTCGGCGAACTTACTACCAACTCTGAGTGCCCTCGAAAACGTCGAGGTATCGCTACGACTTGTGGGTGACGCGACGGAGCCCGTTGAAGTGGCAAGGGCGGCGTTGGGCAAGCTTGGACTTGACGCGATTGCCGACAAACTGCCAGACGAGTTGTCTGGCGGCCAGGCCCAGCGGGTCGGTCTGGCCCGCGCTGTCGCCGTTAAGCCGCGCCTCGTGCTGGCCGACGAGCCGACGGGTCAGCTCGACCAGTCTACAGCGCAACGAACAATGGACGCATTGCTGCAATCGCTGGCCGGCAGCGACGCGGCACTGGTGGTCGCAACCCATGACTCTGCGGTAGCCAAGCGGCTACAAACCATTTGGCTTATGGATTATGGTCATCTGACTCTGCCCAAACCGGTGGACGCATCATGATCGGACTCTGGCTCAAGGCAAGTGTAGCTGGACGCGCCGGTCGCTTGATGGGCAGCGTGGCTGGTCTGGCGCTCACCGTGGCCTTGCTGGCTTCTTTGGGAACATTTGTCGCTGCATCGGCGCAAAGCATGATGCGCCGTGCGACAGCCACTGTGCCGCTCGACTGGCAGGTGCTGCTTGCGCCGGCCACAGATGCGGTGCGCGTTCGAGATGCGATCCTGAAGGCGGCGCCAGCGGCACTCCTGCGTGACGTTGGGTACGCGGACACGGTGGGCATCACGGCCACAACTGGCGCCACCACGCAGACCACTGGTGCAGGCAAGGCCATTGGGCTTGTCGCTGACTACAACGCCCGTTTTCCGAATCAAATCCGCGTTGTGCTAGGCCATTCCGACGGCGTGATGATTGCGACTCAAACTGCTGCCAATCTGCATGTGACGGTTGGAGACAGGGTGACGGTTCAGCGGGTCAATTTGCCCCCGGTCGATGCCACTATTTCTGGCGTTGTCTCAATGCCAAACGCCGACTCGATGTTCCAGGCAATCGGCGTGCCCAAAGGCACTGCCCCAAAGGCACCACCAGATAACGTTCTTGTCATGCCGATGACGACCTGGCATACCCTGTTTGATCCGCAACTAGCCATTCGTCCCGACACGGTACGAACCCAACTGCATGTACGGCTCAAACATGCCGATTTACCCTCTGATCCGGGTGCCGCCTACGTGCAAGCGCTGGGTCTTGCGAACAACGTCGAGGCCCGCATCGCTGGAAGTGCTGTGATAGCCAATAATCTGGCGGCCCGGCTGGACGGGGTGAGGGCTGATGCGCTGTATGCGCGCGTGTTGTTTCTGTTCCTGGGTGCACCCGGCGTAGTCCTTGCTCTGCTTGCAACGCTGGCCGTTAGTGCTTCTGGCGCGGACAGGCGCCGGCGTGAGCAGGGTTTGTTGCGCATTCGGGGCGCCTCGATCACAACGCTTGTACGTCTGGCTGGGTGGGAAGCGCTTTCGATTGGCAGCATTGGCGTGTTGCTGGGTCTCGTTGTTGCCACTGTTGTCGCCCGTCTGTTATGGCACTTCAGTGATCCTGCACTGTCCGCACCGTGGTTTGTACTCGCGGCGGTAGTCGGGTTTGGATTGGCGACAGCTGCGTTCGTTATCCCCGCCTGGCGCGAGGCGACGCACTCAACGGTTGCGGCGTCTCGATCAGAATTTATGGCTCAGGATGCACCGCTTTGGCAACGCATTTATCTCGATCTGATCCTGCTTTTGATCAGCGCCCTTGTATTCTGGACGGTCGCTAGAACTGGCTACAACATTGTGCTTGCCACCGAGGGCGTCGCTCAGACGTCAGTGCACTACGAAGCCTTTCTGGCTCCAATCTGCCTGTGGCTAGGTGCAGGATTGCTCTGGCTGAGACTCAGCCGCCTGGTGCTCAAACGTGGCATACAGGCCCTCACCAGTCGAATTCAGGGTGCAGGGGCACTCGCGCCGTTGATCTCGGCTTCCTTGGGTCGTCAGCGGCGCCGTCTCGCCGGTTCGGCGGCACTGGTTGCACTGGCTTTTGCGTTTGCCACGGCCACCGCGATCTTCAATACCACCTACGACAGCCAAGCGCGAGTGGATGCAGAGCTGACCAATGGCGCCGATGTGACCGTGACCGGCACCACGGCAGTGCCTGCTGGCAATTTAATTGATGCGCTGAGAAAGTTGCCTGGTGTGACCCGGGTAGAGCCCCTAATGCATCGCATGGCCTATGTTGGTTCGGATTTGCAGGACATTTTTGGGATCGACGCGGCACGCATCCAGCAGGCCACCACAGTTGCTGACGCGTACTTTGCCAATCACGATGCCGCAGCAACGCTGGCTCTATTGAAGGCGACGCCAGATGGCGTGCTAGTCGCCGAGGAAACCGTTAAAGACTTTCAACTCCAGCCAGGTGACCAGTTGAATCTGCGATTGCAAAGGGCGGCAGATCATGAGTACCGAATCGTCAGTTTTCATTTCATCGGAACGGTACGCGAGTTTCCGACGGCACCCAAGGACTCGTTCCTGGTGGCCAACGCAGATTATCTGGCACAACAAACCGGCAACGCTGCGGTCGAGGTGGCTTTGGTGCGGACCAATGGCGCTTTGGAGACCATCGCCCGCGACGCTCGTACGCTTGTCAGTCAATATGCAGGAGTGATGGTCTCGACGCTGGGTGAAAAACAGACGATCATCAGTTCCAGCTTGACGGCGGTTGACCTGCACCACATGACCCAGCTCGAACTTGGCTTTTCCGTACTTTTGATCGCCGTCATTACAGGCATTGTGTTGGGTCTGAATCTGACGGAGAGAAGGCGCACCTTTTCAATCCTCACCGCGCTGGGTGCAAAGTCTTCTCAGGTTGGCGCATTTCTTTGGAGCGAAGGCCTCTATGTTGTGGTCACCGGCATGCTGCTGGGAACAGTCACCGGAGTCGCCATTGCCAAAACGCTGGTTGCGATTCTGGCAGGGGCATTCGATCCACCACCCGAGTTCCTGTCAGTGCCATGGCTCTACCTTGGTGTCACGGCGGCGACGGCATTGGTCTGTGCGGCGCTGGCGATTCTGATCATGCAAAGACTGACGGCACGCGAAGACATCGAGATGCTTCGGACCCGTTGAATTGGCGGTAATCCGTCACCGAAATCGTGAAATAGAGTGGGCCGCTCAGACTTTCTTTAGTCCATATACCATCGGCAAGCTAAAGCGGTTCGGCGGAATGATGCCTTCAAGGTAACCCCTACCACTCTCCCCATGACGAGCTGTAAAGCTGCCGTTACTCGCATTGCTGTTGGTGTCTGCCCGTCGCGCCGAATGGTTCGGCTGTGTCGTTGGGCTATTGATTGCAGGTTGGCTTTTTATAACTACACATTGACAATTCCTGCTTGGTCATCCCGCAGACGCAATACGCGGATGGACCAATCGACAACATTCGATAGACAAGCAGCCGCAAGTGTCATGCACGTCAATATGCCGCCCCGTCCTTGTGCACAAACACCCACTGCCCCTTCACCATTGAAGCCTTGCGTGTTGAATGCCAAGCAAAACTGACCCCCACGGGGTCAGAATTGGATGGAAATCAACAGACTGGTATCTGCATGGGTTGTTTGCGTAGCGACCGGGACGCGATTTTCCATTTTGGTTCGAAAGCATCGTGGTTGCTGTCGAGTCCGAGGGTTTGCTCGACATACTAGAGCACCCGAACAAGACAAAATATCCGAATCAAAAGATTTTGGTTGTCTCGTTTGATGCCTACGAACAGGAAATTCTGGCTGCGTTTGATATCGCGAGTGTCTTGCACAAGTTCGTGAGTGGGCGCCTGGTTGAGAAGGTGGTGCCTGCAACGGATCGTCCAGCACAGGTTGCTCGCAGGCAGTCAGCTATTTAGCTTGCTTCAGTTTGAATGACTCCTTCAACACAATCCCCGCCACTCGCCGTAAAGCTTCTGGCGGTACTGATGACGCTCGTTGTCAGTGGTATCGGCGTTCTTGCCGTGGTATCGCACCATGCGCCTGAGCGGTCAACCCGATTTGGGTTAACCCAGGCGCTGGAGGGTGCCCAGGCTGATTCA
>JAHEBY010000428.1 GCA_024642025.1 Comamonadaceae bacterium
GATCGACACGGCTCACTCAAGGTTTCCAGTCTTTGAAGGTGAGCAGGAAAACATTCTGGGCATCCTGTTGGCCAAGGATCTGCTCAAGCTCCAGAGAGCACCGGAGCTCAACATCCGTGCGTTATTGCGTCCCGCAGTTTTCGTGCCGGAAAGCAAGGGATTGAATGATTTGTTGCGAGAGTTTCGTGGGAACAGGAACCATCTTGCTCTGGTGATCGATGAATTCGGACGCGTGGCGGGCCTGATCACGATTGAGGACGTGCTGGAGCAAATCGTGGGTGAAATCGAAGACGAGTTCGACATCTCGGAAGACGAGGGCGATATTTTCGGTTTAGCCGATCAGACCTACCGGGTCAGTGGTGGTGCTTCGATCGAAAGTGTCAACGAAACATTCAGTGTGAAAATTTCAGGAAGTGAACCTGAAGACACATTCGACACAATTGGCGGATTGATCGCGCATGAAATGGGGCATGTCCCAAGACGCGGTGAAGAGCATGTCATTGCCGGTCTTAGGTTTGTTGTGCTGCACACCCGGGGCGGGGCTGTCAAGTGGTTCAAGGTATCACCGGTCACGGCAACTCAGGTCGCCAAGGATGGCTGAGCCGGGCCCGAGAGCCTGGCCCTGCATCCTGAGCGCAGGTGCGGGCGTGGCGCATGCGCTTGCCATGGCAGCACCCTGGGACGGACAGCCACGGTGGTGGCTCCAACTGGTGATGCTAGGCGTGCTGGCCTGGCAGCTTGAAAAAACCACGAGTTGGAAGCGTGCCGCGGGGCTCGGGTGGTGTTTTGCCGCAGCTTGGCTCTGTGGCACGTTCTGGTGGCTGTACATATCCATGCACACCTACGGCGGTTTGCCCGCAACAATAGCCGCCTTAGCTGTGTTGGCCCTAGGCGGAGCGCTGGCACTGGTATATGCCGCCGCATGTGGACTGCATGTGAAATTGGCAATCGAACGGCCAGCGGGGCGCGCAGTTCAATTTGCGGCGTTGTGGCTTATGGCCGAACTGGCGCGGGGGAACTGGTTCACGGGTTTTGGGTGGGGCGGGACAGGCTATGCGCATGTAGAGGGCCCGTTGGCCGCTTATGCAGGCTGGGTCGGCGTCTATGGGGTGACGGCACTGGCTGCATGGCTGTCAATGGCCATTCCACAAGCATTGGCCGGGGGCATCTGGATGCGAGGCATGGTGCTGGCCGTGCTGGTGCTGCCCGCGCTCTACCACTTGAATCAAATGCCAGTCACGAAAGAGACGGGCCGACTGCAAGTGGCCTTGCTGCAGGGCAATATCCCGCAAGATGAGAAGTTCCAGCAGGGAACAGGGGTGCGTACCGCATTGCGCTGGTATGGCGAGCAACTGGAGGAAAACGCGGCGCAGCTCGTCGTAGCGCCAGAAACGGCACTGCCATTGTTGCCGAAACAATTGCCAGCGGGCTACTGGGATGCGTTGATTCGTCGCTATAGCCAAGGCGCACAAGCCGCGCTGATAGGCATGCCGCTGGGAAGCCTGAGCGAGGGTTACACCAACTCGGCCGTGGGGCTTTCGCCAGGTCGACCAGCCTGGCGATATGACAAACATCATCTGGTGCCTTTCGGGGAATTCATACCGCCTGGCTTCAGGTGGTTCACCGAACTGATGCACATTCCGCTGGGTGACTTTGGGCGAGGGCCAATTGGACAGGCCTCATTCGAGTGGCGGGGTCAGAGGCTGGCGCTGAACATCTGCTATGAAGATCTTTTCGGGGAAGAGCTGGGGGCTCGCTTTGCCGACACGAAACAGGCGCCCACAGTGTTCGTGAACCTGAGCAATATTGCCTGGTTTGGCAATACGGTCGCCATAGACCAGCACCTTCAAATCTCCAGAATGCGTTCGCTGGAATTCGAGCGTCCGTTCGTAAGGGCCACCAACACCGGTGCTACCGCCATCATCGATCATCGCGGACAGGTCATAGCTACCCTGCCACGTCATACGCGTGGTGTGCTGCTCGGAGAGGTCGATGGACGTGAGGGCCAGACGCTTTATTCCCGCTGGGTGTCGCGGCTGGGCTTGTGGCCGTTGTGGTTCGGGGGGCTGGGCGTACTGTTGCTGGTGGCTTACCGCAACAAGTGGTTGAAAGGCCCGTAAAATCAAGGGTTTACGCGCTAACCACCTAAATTTTGGTAATGGGCCAAGCGTCTGAGCAAACCGGATTTGCGACGTCGCGTGCTCGTGCCACTCACCATGCTGACTTTCCAACAAATCATACTGAAACTGCAGGCTTACTGGGATGCCCAGGGCTGCGCCCTCTTGCAGCCCTATGACATGGAGGTGGGTGCAGGCACATCCCATACCGCTACGTTTTTGAGAGCGCTTGGTCCGGAGCCCTGGAAGGCCGCTTACGTGCAACCGAGCCGGAGGCCGAAGGACGGGCGTTACGGCGAGAACCCGAATCGCTTGCAACACTATTACCAATACCAGGTGGTTCTGAAGCCGGCGCCGAGCAATATTCTGGAACTCTATCTCGGCTCGCTTGAGGCTTTGGGTTTCGATCTGCAGAAAAACGACATCCGTTTTGTCGAGGACGACTGGGAGAACCCGACGCTGGGCGCCTGGGGCCTGGGGTGGGAGGTCTGGCTCAACGGCATGGAGGTCACGCAATTCACCTATTTCCAGCAGGTGGGCGGTATCGACTGCCGGCCCATCACGGGTGAGATTACCTATGGCCTGGAGCGCCTTGCCATG
>JAHEBY010000429.1 GCA_024642025.1 Comamonadaceae bacterium
CCATAGGTCAGCAGTATGTGGTCATGGTGGATTTGGCGAATCATTCCGTCATCGCAAGTGATCGTTTGCATGAGGTAGAAGCATTGATCGCGCAACAGGCCAAGGCGCGACATGAAATCATCGTTACGGCAATTTACTGGCGGGTTCTAAGCCAGGGTTCAACGCACGGCCTAGAGCGACCGACCACAACGAATCCGAGCAGCAGCGCGAGAACCGTCAAACCGGATGCCACGTTGACAGCTGCCACTTCAGCGCACCCTAACCAGGTGGGCCCGCATTTTGATCCTTTGCTTGCCAATGATGTGGCCGGCTCTGGGCGGACGATGACCATCGGAGGCAATCGGTCATTACGCAGGCCACTAATGGAAGCAGAGCCCGCTTCCGTCGCAGCGCGCCAGAAGCCGCAGGATTTTGCGGACACGGAAATATTGGAGCCAGGCAGTTTTCAGTCGACTTTGAGCACTACGCAGTACGGGGAACTCAACTAGGTGAATCGGAGTCCAGGACGGGCGCTTGGCAAAAACCGGAGGGTGATGCGGATCAAGATTTCCGCTATCAATGACCGTCAAAGTTTACAAGCGTAAACAGCTCCAAACCAGCAGAACGCAGTAGTTCTGATCCCCCCAGTTCGGGTAGGTCGACAATTGCAGCACCCTCCATGACGTGAGCGCCAAGCTTCTCCAGCAATTTCTTACCAGCCATCATGGTTCCACCCGTCGCAATCAAGTCATCAATTAGCAAAACGCGAGAGCCCGAACGGACCGCATCGGTGTGCAGTTCGACAGTGGCACTGCCGTACTCAAGTTCATAAGTTTCTTCGACCGTCGTGAAGGGCAGCTTTCCCTTCTTGCGAATCGGGATAAAGCCAACGTTTAATTGATAGGCCACCACCGCGCCCAGAATGAAACCCCTGGCATCTAGACCAGCAACCACATCTGGCCGCATTGCCGGGTCCAAATAACGATGCACAAACGCATCAATGAGGATGCGAAATACCTTTGCATCCTGCAGCAGTGGCGTGATGTCACGAAACTGAACCCCGGGGGTTGGCCAGTCCGGGACCGTGCGAATGTGATCTCTGAGATATTGATTGACGCTGAATGGTTTCATGGCCACACCTGTAACTTTTGTGCATGCTATTGTGCCGCGGGCAGCGGCTCTGCATAGTTCGGAGCTTTAGCCCCGCAACAACTTTTCCTCTGCAATCGAAAGGGGCCCGGATTTGCCTGAAAGAACAAGGGTGTCGCCACTCTCAAGCACCAGGTCGTCCGACGGCAACAGGCTTTTGCCACCCATGCGCCGAACGCTGACCACACGAATCCCCAGGGCGTTTAGCCCCAGGCTCACCAAAGACGTGCCCACAGTCCTTGCGTCCAAAGGAAGGGTTACAGAGTTGAGCCGGTCCTGATGCAGCTCGTCTGCGGTGTCGTCATCGGCACCATGAAAGTATCCGCGCAACAGGTTGTAGCGGGCATCGCGCTGATCTTGCACCACGCGGATCACCCGTCGCATGGGCACGCCCACAAGCGCCAGCGCGTGGCTGGCGAGCATCAACGAGCCCTCAATGGCCTCGGGCACCACCTCGGTCGCCCCAGCCTTTTGAAGCGCCTCCAGATGACTGTCATCCTGCGTCCGGACAATCACGGGCACGTGCGGCGCATGCGACTTGATGTGGGACAGCACCTTGATCGCGCTGGCAACTTCAATGTAGGTGACCACCACTGCGCTGGCCCTGGCCAAGCCAGCGGCCATCAGCGCCTGTAAGCGGGCGGCGTCACCGAATACGACCGAATCACCGGCTGATCCGGCCTGCCTAACCCGGTCTGGGTCCAGGTCAAGTGCCATATAAGGGATCTTCTCCCCGTCCAGCATGCGGGCCAGATTTTGGCCGCATCGCCCATACCCGCAAATGATCACGTGCTTATTGGCATTGATCGACTTTCGGGCAATGGTGGTCATTTGCAGCGACTGTTGCAACCACTCGCTGGACACTACCTTCAGGACGATCCTGTTGCTATACATGATGATGAATGGTGTAGCCAGCATCGAAAGCACCATGCTCGCCAAAATCGGATTCAGCAAAGCGGGGGGAACCAACGCGTTTTGCTGCGCCAGAGTCAACAGCACAAAGCCAAACTCGCCGGCTTGAGCAAGGTACAGGCCCGTGCGCAGGGACACCCCAGAAGTGGCGCCAAACCCTCTGGCCAGCGCGGCCACAAGCAGTGCCTTCAGCAGAACAGGCACGATCACCATGAGTAACACCAACGGCCAATTGGCCAGCACCAGCCGCCAGTCAAGCAACATGCCTATACTGATAAAGAACAAGCCCAACAACACGTCGTGAAATGGCCGTATGTCGGTTTCAACCTGATGTTTGAACTCGGTCTCCGAAATCAGCATCCCGGCAATGAACGCACCCAAGGCCAGGCTGAGCCCAGCCATCTCCGTTAGCCACGAGAGCCCCAATGTGATGAACAGCAGATTCAACACGAAAAGCTCTTCACTCTTTCGTCGCGCAACAGAGGTAAGCCACCAGCGCATGACGTGCTGGCCACCGACCATCAAGACGCCGATCAGGACAACCGCTTTGACCAACGCCCAACCCAGCGCCTGAAGCATCTGTTCACCCGTCGCACTCAGAGCAGGAATCAGCACGAGCAACGGGACAACCGCCAGATCCTGAAACAGCAACACCCCCATGACGCGTTTGCC
>JAHEBY010000430.1 GCA_024642025.1 Comamonadaceae bacterium
GACGCGGCCCTTAGTCGCCTCAAACGGCTCGGGCTTCCGGTGGCGCCCGTGTTGTGCGCGGACACCACTGTGGCGATTGGGCGCAAGATTTTGGGGAAGCCAGTTGACGTTGCCGATGCAAGGCGCATGTTGGGTGAACTTTCGGGCAAAACCCACCAAGTGTTGACTGCAGTGGCCATGGGGCAAGGACGACGCCAGCAATTGCTGGTCAGCGCCTCGCGAGTGACTTTTGCCAGTTTGAGCGAGCCGGTGATTCGTGACTATGCAGCCTCTGGTGAGCCCAATGGCAAGGCGGGTGGCTACGGTATTCAGGGCCGGGCGGCAGCGTTTGTTCCGGGTATCCGTGGCAGCTACTCTGGCATCATGGGGTTGCCCCTATTTGAAACGGCGCAATTGTTGAAGCATTTCAAAGTCAGGTATTAGTGCCATGCAAGAAGACATACTGGTCAATTGGTCACCCCAGGAAACCCGCGTTGCGGTGGTGGAAAACGGCGCTCTGCAGGAGCTGCATGTGGAGCGTTCTCTGGAGCGTGGCCTCGTCGGCAACGTTTACCTTGGCAAGGTGGTGCGTGTGTTGCCAGGCATGCAATCGGCATTTATTGACATTGGTCTGGAGCGTGCGGCGTTTCTGCATGTGGCGGATGTTTGGCAGCGCCAGCCCGACGGTGAGCCGCCAGCCCGAAGCACCCAACCCTTGGTGCCCATTGAACGCAAGGTGTTTGAAGGGCAGGCGTTGACGGTACAGGTCATCAAGGATCCGATTGGCACGAAGGGAGCGCGCCTGTCTACGCAAATCAGCATTGCGGGCCGGTTTCTGGTTTTCTTGCCGCAGGATGATCACATCGGGGTGTCCCAAAAGATTCCGACCGCTGTTCGGGATGAGCTGCGTACCCGCCTGCAGGAAATTGCGGGCGCCGGCGGCGGTTATATCCTGCGAACGAATGGTGAAGACGCAAGCGATGCCGAGCTTTCTGACGACGTTCGCTACTTGCGCACGGCATGGGCCCGCATCAAGGATGCCTCGGTGCGCTTGCCGCCCATGTCCCTGTTGCACCAGGATTTGAACCTGCTTCAGCGGGTCTTGCGAGATCTGGCGGGTGAAGCCACGCAGTCAATCAAGGTGGATTCACGGGAGCAATTTGAGTCGTTGAAAAACTTTGGTCTTGAATTCATGCCGGCCGCTGCCGGCAAGCTCCAGTTGTACAAAGGCGAGCGCCCGATCTTTGACCTGTATTCGATTGATGACGAAATTGCACGGGCGCTGGGTAGGAGGGTAGATCTCAAATCGGGTGGCTACCTGATCGTGGATCAGACCGAAGCCTTGACCACTGTCGATGTCAACACCGGGGGCTTCGTCGGGGCCCGCAATTTTGACGACACGATTTTTCGCACCAACCTGGAGGCTGCACATGCGATAGCGCGACAGCTGCGGCTGCGCAACTTGGGCGGCATCATTATTGTGGACTTCATCGACATGAGCCGGGAGGACCATCGCGATGCTGTGCTGGCTGAGTTTCGCAAGCAGCTGGCGCGCGATAGAGTCAAAACTACTGCGGGCGGGTTTTCGCAGCTGGGGCTGGTCGAGATGACGCGCAAACGCACCCGTGAGTCGCTCGCCCACATGCTCTGCGAGCCGTGTGCAGCCTGTGAAGGCAAAGGCATACTGAAGACAGCACGTAGCGTTGCCTACGACATCTTTCGCGAAATCCTGCGGGAAGCCCGGCAGTTTGACCCCAAGGAGTTTCGTGTGGTCGCTTCACCCAAGGTTATTGAGCTCTTTCTCGACGAAGAGAGTCAGCACCTCGCGGGCTTGAGCGAATTTATAGGCAAGCCCGTTTCGCTGCAGAGCGAAGGCGCCATGGGGCAGGACCAATACGATATCGTATTGCTTTAGCGCGATTCCCCTGCGGTCAGCCGCCTGTTGGTAAGCCGAGTTGATACAGGCGGGAATAGGCGCCGTTCTGTGCAATCAGCTGATCGTGCGTGCCTGTTTCGACCACTTTGCCGACTTCCATGACCACGATGCGGGTGGCGTGACGAACGGTTGAAAGCCTGTGCGCAATGACCAGTGTGGTGCGGTGTTGCATCAAACGCGCAAGGGCCTCCTGAACCGAGCGTTCAGACTCGGTGTCCAGCGCGGAAGTGGCCTCGTCCAGAATCAATATTGGAGCATCTTTGTAAAGCGCGCGTGCAATGGCGAGACGCTGGCGTTGGCCACCCGACAACTGCATGGCATTGTGGCCAACCAGTGTGTCCATGCCTTGGGGAAGGGCCCGAATAAAACCACCCAGATTTGCGGCTTCGAGGCATGCTTGCACCTTTGCACGATCAACTGCCTCACCCAGAGCAATATTCGCCGCGATGGAATCGTTGAGCATCAGAACATGTTGGCTGACCAATGCGAACTGAGAACGCAGGGCGCGCAAATTCCAGTCTCTGATGTCGTGTCCGTCCAGCTCAATGCGACCGCTACCAAGCTCCACAAAGCGCGGCAACAGGTTGACCAGCGTGGTTTTCCCCGACCCGGAGGGTCCAACCAGGGCCACCGTCTCGCCAGACTTGACCGACAGGGAAATATTGTTGAGCGCAGGTGTGGCGCTGTTTCCGTAAGTAACAGACACCCCGTCGAACCGGATGTCGCCGCTGGCCTGATATGTCGCTTGAGCGTCGACTTGATGGCCCGTGAAGTCGCCTCCTGCTTCATCA
>JAHEBY010000431.1 GCA_024642025.1 Comamonadaceae bacterium
CGCTTTTGATGGCGGCAATGTATGGAAGGGCGACTTGCTGTTCATGACGGCGGCGTCTTGCTGGTCCACCTACAGCGTGCTGGCGCGCCGCCATGGGCTGGACGCTGTGCGCGCCACCATCGCCATCACGGTTTTCGCGTTTTTCACCTATGTGCCGGTGTATGGCGCGCTATTGGCGCTGGACGCGGTGCCCAGCCGCTTTTTGTCGGCGCCCATTGGCACGGTGGTGTTCCAGATGTTGTTTCAGGGTTGCGGCTCGGTGGTGATTTCGGGCATTACGTTTACAAAAATGATTCAGCACTACGGCCCGGTTCGCTCCACGATGATCACCGCGCTGGTGCCCGGCCTGTCGGCGCTGGCCGCCGTGGTGTTTCTGGGCGAGCCGCTGTACTGGAACCTTAACGCGGGCCTGGCGCTGGTGACCGTGGGCATACTCTTCGGCGTGCGGGCAGCCTTGCCAGCCACCCAAACAGCACCTGCCGCCAAAAAGGAAAACGCTATTAAAAAAGAAGCAGAAAACGCTTATTCTGCGCGGGCTGATCGGTGATTTTTCGTATAAATTTGACTGACCAATGAACCTGCTTGCGTTTGACACCTCCACCGACGTGATGTCGATCGCGCTATGCCGGTCTGGCGGCTTCCCGGGCGGCGGCGCAGGCGACGAAGGACTTTGGACGCACACGGGCGCAGGTGGGGCCCAAGCCTCAAGTACGTTGATCCCGGCCATTCAGCAACTCATGCAGTTGGCCCAACTGCAATTCAAAGAGCTGGACGCCATTGTTTTTGGTCGTGGCCCCGGCTCGTTCACCGGTTTGCGCACCGCCTGCTCGGTGGCTCAGGGCCTGGCGTATGGTGCCAATATTCCGGTGCTGCCAGTGGACACGTTGCTGGCGGTGGCCGAAGAGGCGCGGATTCAGTTTGCGCCAGACGCGGCTTCGCTGCGCATGCTGGCCTTGCTGGACGCCCGCATGGACGAGCTGTATGCCGCACACTACGAATTCAATAGCGACATGTGGTCGCAGAATGAGGGCTACAGCCTTCTGGCGCCTGAAAAACTGGTTTTGCCGGTCAACTGGCTTGAACAGCCAGACTGTATCATCGCCGGCAATGTGTTTGCGGCGTATGGCGAGCGCCTGCCATTTGACAAGGGCTTGACGCAGGTTGCGGCGCTGCCGACGGCTCTGGCCATGCTGCGTCTCGCCCCCGCACTGTTAACTGCGGGACACGCCGTGAGCGCCGATCAGGCCTTGCCCACGTATATTCGCGATAAAGTGGCACAAACCACGCAGGAGCGGGCCGCCTTGAAAGCCGCTGCAACATAGAAACCGCACCATCGCGTAACCGCCCAATGAACGCCGTCATCAAACCTGTTGAAGCCCGTTTCGAAGCCATGCAATCGCAATGGTTTGACGCGGTGCTGGCGATTGAAAAGCGCATGTACGCTCACCCCTGGACGCGGACCAATTTTGCCGACTCGGTTCATTCGGGCTATGAATCGCAGCTGCTGCTCGCTGGTGACGAGCTGCTGGGTTACTTTGTGGCCATGAAGGGCGTGGACGAGGTGCACTTGCTCAACATCACGGTGGCGCCGGATTACCAGCGCCAAGGCTGGGCCCGGGTGATGCTCGATGCACTCGGCATCTGGTCAAAGGGGCAGGGCGCAGACTGGCTGTGGCTGGAGGTTCGTCTGAGCAACCAGCGGGCAATTCAGATTTATGAAACCCATGGTTTTCGGCGCGTTGGCCAGCGCAAGGACTACTACCCGGCGCAAGGAAGTGTTCGCGAAGACGCCATGGTGATGAGCCTCAAGCTATGACGGACCCGGCCACGGCGCAAGGCGACACGGGAGCGATGACGCAAACCCCCACACTGCAGCTCGACGAGCGCCAGCGCGCCATGCTCGAAGCCATGCACATCAAGGTGTGGCAACCGCTGCCAGCGACCCGGCAGGACGCATTGGGTTCGGACCCTGTCGCCCGAAATACTACAAAAACAATAGCCGATAATGCACATCTGACGGGGGCTGAAGCCCGAAAACAAGCTACAAATTTGGCTGCGATGCCGGCTGAAGCCTCGCCGCAGGAGATGCCTGAACATGGGTCGCCAGTAACTTCTACGGGCGTGCGGCCAGCTGGTGTTGCAGAGATGACTTGGCCCACGCTGCAAAGCACGGTGGCCGAGTGCCGAGCCTGCGGCCTGTGCGAAGGCCGCAAAAACACTGTGTTTGGCGTGGGGCAGGCACCCACTGGCCCCGGGCTTGCGCCTCAGGTCGATTGGCTGATTGTGGGCGAGGCACCCGGCGAGAACGAAGACCGGCAGGGCGAGCCGTTTGTGGGCCAGGCGGGCAAGCTGCTGGACAACATGCTGCGCGCCATGGGCCTCTCACGGCACGACAACGTTTTTATTGCCAATGTCCTCAAATGCCGCCCACCGGGCAACCGCAACCCCGAGCCTCAGGAAGTGGCGCAGTGTCTGCCCTATTTGCAGCGCCAGATCGAACTTCTGCAACCCAAAGTCATTCTGGCGATGGGGCGCTTTGCCATTCAGGCCTTGCTCAACACGACCGAGCCGATCGGCAAGCTGCGCGAGAGAACGCACCGGTATGTTGTGGGCGAGGCTGTGGCAACTGGGCCAACTCAATCATCCGGGTCGCCCGTCGACATTCCCGTGATCGTGACGTATCACCCCGCCTACCTGCTTCG
>JAHEBY010000432.1 GCA_024642025.1 Comamonadaceae bacterium
TGCGCAACGACGCCGTGATGGCCACGGGCCGCACGGATTACCCGAATCAGGTCAACAACGTGCTGTGCTTCCCGTACATCTTCCGGGGTGCGCTGGACGCGGGGGCGTCCACCATCACGGTTGAGATGGAAATCGCGGCCGTCCACGCCATTGCCGAGCTCGCACAAGCCGAGCAAAGCGAAGTGGTTGCCGCGGCCTACGTAGGTGAGAAGTTGTCTTTTGGACCGGAATACCTGATTCCCAAGCCCTTTGATCCACGTCTGATGATCAAAATTGCACCCGCCGTAGCGCAAGCAGCGTCGGACAGCGGCGTGGCATTACGCCCCATCAAGGACATGGCTGCGTATCGTGATAGTTTGCAGACATTTGTCTACGCGTCGGGCACGATGATGAAACCCATCATTACCGCCGCCAAATCGGCTCCAAACAAACGGGTGGCCTATTGCGAGGGCGAAGAGGAGCGCGTGCTGCGCGCCTGCCAGATCGTGGTGGACGAAAACCTCGCCCGCCCCACGCTGATTGGCCGGCCTGCCATCATCGCGCAACGCATCGAAAAATTTGGCTTGCGGCTCAAGGAAGAGCTGGACTACGACGTCGTCAATGTCGAACAAGACCACCGCTACCGTGATTTCTGGCAAACCTACCACCGCATGACCGAGCGCAAGGGCGTCACCGTGCAGGTGGCCAAGATCGAGATGCGCCGGCGCCTCACGCTCATTGGCGCCATGCTGTTGCACAAGGGCGACGTGGACGGCATGATCTGCGGCACGTGGGGCACCACGGCAACCCACCTGCCCTATATTGACCAGGTCATCGGCAAACGACCGGGCGGCGCCAAAAGCACTTCGCAGGAAGTGCACGTATACGCCTGCATGAATGGCCTGATGTTGCCCAATCGGCAGGTGTTTCTGGTGGATACGCATGTCAACTACGACCCCACCGCCGCCGAACTGGCCGAGATTACCGTGCTGGCGGCAGAGGAAATGGTGCGCTTTGGCTTGCACCCAAAGGCCGCGCTGCTCAGCCATTCAAGTTTTGGCTCCAGCAATCAACCCAGCGCCATCAAGATGCGCCAGACTCTTGAGATCCTGCGGGCGCAGGCGCCATGGCTGGAAGTCGACGGCGAAATGCACGGTGACGTGGCACTGGATGGCGCTGCGCGCGCCCTGCTCATGCCCAAAAGCCCGTTGCAGGGCGACGCCAATTTGCTGGTCCTGCCCAACATCGATGCGGCCAATATCGCCTACAACCTGCTCAAAACGGCTGCGGGCGGCAATATTGCCATTGGCCCGGTGCTGTTGGGCGCGGCCAAACCGGTGCATGTTTTGACTGCGAGCACCACTGTGCGTCGAATTGTAAATATGACGGCTCTCACAGTGGCAGACGCGAACGCATCCCGATAGGTCATTTTGCGTAAGCAAGCGCTAACTTATTTATATTTTTGCCCCTAGGAGTCTGCCCATAATTTGGGCGGGCTCTTGCGCTTTTAAGTCAAATCGACGACACTAGTGCCTGTGAAATTCACGGGTTAACCCGAGGCGTTTGGGTGTAGCGATGTTGCAAAAAAAGCGCGTCAAGTTAGTACTTACTGGCTTATTGGTCGCCGCAACATGTGTCGGGCTTTTGGTCCAGGCCAAGGGGCCGGTTGCCACAGACGCGCCAGGCACGATGTCGGTTGCAGAGCTGCCGGTGCAGGGGGCGCAAACCTACAGTCTCATTCGTCAGGGTGGGCCCTTCCCCAACGAGAAGGACGGCGTGGTGTTTGGCAACCGGGAGCGATTGCTGCCAGGTGAGCGTCGGGGGTATTACCGTGAATACACCGTAAGCACACCGGGCGTAGACCACCGGGGGACGCGTCGCATTGTGTGCGGCGGCAAGCCCAAAACGCCGGATGCCTGTTATTACACAGCCGATCACTACGCGAGCTTTCGCAGGATCGAGCCCTAGATTTTTAATTGACCAGGTATTTTTATATTATGGAAAGAGAAGCGGGAACCACCATGCCACTTCATCAGGAAACATCCGTGTCGGAGACGTCGAAGGCGGCCGCACCGGGTGATATGCCCTTGCGGGGCGTGCGCAGCAACATCGTGCAGTCGATTCGCGCTTTCAGGGTGCAGGATTTGCAGGATGCTGCCCAGGCCCTCGGCCAGCACTTTTTGTATGCCAATCTGGCCAGCGCGCAGAGCAAGCAGGAAGTTCTGGACCTGATCGCCCAGCAGTTCATGCTGCCCACGCACGTGGGCAAGAATTTCGACGCGCTGTACGACAGCATGACCGATCCGGTACACAAATCTGGGCCTCAGCCGGGCTTTATTGCCGTGCTCGAACATATTCCCGCCAATGGCAAGTTTGACAAGGAAGCCCGCGAGCAACTGCTCGACATCTTCCGCGATGCCGCAGATTACTGGGGGGACCGAAAGATACCCTTCAGGTGCTTCTATTCTTTTCTGTAGCCCGTTCTGCACAAACCAGCCAAGCAGAACGGGCTAACGAGGCAACTGAGACCGAGGCAGCAGACATCAACGCTGTTTCAGGTATCGATCTCACGACGGAGAACGGCGAAAAAATGCCAACGGACAAGCTGTTGGACGTCTCTCCACTGGCGCTGCGCATGAGCAGCCCATTCAACGCGGGGTACTGGCTGGCAGCGGCCTGACCGAGCGGCGCAGTTCGCACATCCCCCAAAAAGCCCGTC
>JAHEBY010000433.1 GCA_024642025.1 Comamonadaceae bacterium
CCGTAGTTTCCTGATCATCGTCAGACTTCCGGGTTTTGGAGGCGCTCACCACGGCGCCGAGCTTCAGACCCATGGTGTTGGCGATTTTTCCCCAGCCCATGCCGCTGGCACGCTGGGCCAGCACGCCAGCCATGGTGACGGTGGTGGTGCCGGAGGTGACCGTTCCGCCATTCAAAGCTGCGGCGAGCTGGGCTGGTGTTGGGTTGGTAATGCCTGCTTTGGCCAGTTCAGCCTTGGCCAGGGAGAGGGCAATGTTGATGTTGCCGTAGCCCATTTTGACGGTTGCTGGCGTGAACGTTGCAGAAGGTGGCGGCGGGGTGGTGCCAGAGGCCGTTCCGGTTAGCGTGACCCGGCTGCCGGTCCGCAGCCCTGATACCAATTGCTGCGCATTCGTTTTCGATCCAGCTAACTGGGTGTACTGGATAGCCAGTTTGCCGGCTGGAGCCGAACCGTCTACCGCCAGCAGCGTTGGTGTGCTGGTGGTTGCGGTAGTTGTCGGTACCGTCCCGGTTGCGGGGGGCACAACCGTCGTCTGTGAAAAGGACGAGACGCTGACGATGGTGGCCAAGCCTGCCATCGCCAGGGCGATGAGATTTTTTTTCGGGGACATTTTCACGAGGGACTCCAATCGCGACGCTACATGCGTCAGCCCTTATTTTATGGAGATCAGGGTCAAAAACGTCTGTTGGCGCAAGGCGTTACATGCCCTTACATGTCACGTATGCCTGTTGTCCACGGTCCCTCCAAAACATTGTGAAACTGCGGCAGCTTGCCCGGTAAATTGACGCTTGCTGTTGCGTCAAACGGCCCGCTTCGCAGGCGCACCTGTATCGGTATTTATACGCTGATGGCCGACAGCTCGGAGGCCTGCACCCAGCTTGAGCCGCCGCGTGGCCACTCAACCATCACGCCGTTAGCAGTTTGGGCAACCACGTAGCCGTCGGTTCGGGTAATGGCCCCGCGCTGGATCTGGTTAACGCGTTCACCATACTGGAACACAGGCTTGGCAAAAAGGGATTGGAGAAACATGATGACGCTCATGATGTACTTTCAAATATAGATAAAAAAGGAATGATGAAATGGCCCTGCTGTCAGGGCAAAACCAGAAACGATGTCAGTGCGACCGCAACCACTGGCGTTCGCGCGACTCCAGTTCGCAAGCCGATTGCGATACAGAAAGGTAGGCTTCGACTGCGCGTTGGTCCTGCTGATCGGCGCTGCTGTTCAATGCCTTGTAGGCTGACCGAACGGCGCTCCAGAGGTAAAAGAGGTGGTGCATGATGAGATTCTCGGGTTAACCCTTGTTAGGGAATACCCTAGTGTCTCATAAATCCGTGCGCCGCGCACCATGAAGTGGCGCTTTAGAGTGAAAACACTGTTTGCAATATGCACCGTATTGGTGCGGTTTGCTGGTCAGACTATTGAACGCTGGGCTGTGCGACGACCTTGCAGACTACATTCCCGGTCTTCGCTGACGTGCTTTGTCTACCGTGGGGCGCCCATAGCCAACGCCGCTGCACGTGAGGCTTGCAGGCCTTGGGCATCCGGTGCCGCCTGCGTTGGCCACCCAGCCAAATTCCTCTCTGTGACATCACGTAACGCGCCAATCCAGGCTGGATCGTCATTCAGACAGGGAATGTAATGAAACTCCTTGCCACCTGCGTGCAAAAAGGCCGCACGAGCCTCCATGTTGATTTCTTCCAGTGTTTCAAGGCAATCACTTGTGAAGCCAGGGCAGACCACGTCTACCCGCTTCAGGCCTGCCTTGCCCATCTTGATCAGCGTGGGCTCGGTGTACGGCTGGAGCCATTTGGCCCGGCCCAGCCGGGACTGAAAGGTGACCGTGTAATGCTCCTTGGCCAGACCCAGCTGCTCGCCAAGGAGCCTTGCTGTTTTCATGCATTCGCAGTGATAGGGGTCGCCGAGGTGCAATGTACGCTCGGGCACCCCGTGAAAGCTCATCACCAACTGATCAGGTTTGCCGTTTTGCATCCACGATTTCTTGATGCTTTTGGCCAGTGCGTCGATATAGAGCGGGTCGTCGTGGTAGTGGTTGACAAACCGCAGTTCGGGCACGAGCCGTGTCGTGGCCGCCCAGGTGTAGACCGCGTCAAACAGGCTGGCCGTGGTGGTGGCGGAATATTGCGGGTACAAGGGAAGCAGCAGCACGCGGGTGAAGCCATCGGCCTTGAGCGCGTCCAGTTGCGACGGGATCGACGTGCTGCCATAGCGCATGGCGTAGCGCACCTTCACATGATGCCCGCGCTGGCCCAGCCAGCCTTCCAGCAATTTCGCCTGCTTCTCGGTCCACACTTTGAGTGGTGAGCCTTCGGGCGTCCAGACGCTGGCGTATTTGGCCGCTGATTTTGCTGGCCGGGTGCGCAAAATGATGCCGTGCAGAATCAGCCACCAGATGGGCCGGGGAATCTCCACCACCCGGTGGTCGGCCAGGAACTCGGCCAGATAGCGGCGCACGGCGGCGGCCGTGGGCTCGTCCGGCGTGCCCAGGTTGCACAAGAGCACGGCGGTTTTGGGGGCTTGCCCATGCGAGAAGGCGGGCTCTTTGGCGAAGGGGGAAGATAAAGGTGAGGGCATGCAAAGAGGGAAAGGGGAGAGGCGGGAGTCGAGAGAAACCATCCGTTCCAGATGTCGTGTTTCCTGTATCTCTTTCGCTTTCTTTTTCTCGCTCTCCCGT
>JAHEBY010000434.1 GCA_024642025.1 Comamonadaceae bacterium
GTCGATCAGCAAGGCGTCCTGGCCCCGCGTGAGGTTGATGTAGACATCGGCCAGCAGCTCCGCGTCCAGCAAGGCGCCGTGCAAGGTGCGGCCGGAGTTGTCCACACCGAGGCGGTCGCACAGCGCGTCAAGCGAATTGCGTTTGCCCGGATAAATTTCCTTGGCCATGGCCAAGGTGTCAGTAACCGACGCCACGAACTGCCGAAACTCCCCTCGGCCCAACAGCGATAGCTCCTTGTTCAGGAAGCCCACGTCAAACGCCGCGTTGTGGATGATGATTTCGGCATCGGCCACGTAGGCCAGCAGTTCGTCCACCACCGCCTCAAACTTGGGCTTGTCGCTCAAAAACTCGGTGGTGATGCCGTGCACTTTGAGCGCCTCTTCATGACTGTCCCGCCCCGGGTTCAGGTAAAAGTGCAGGTTATTGCCAGTGAGCTTGCGGTTGAACAGCTCGACGCAGCCGATTTCGATGACGCGGTCGCCCTGGTCGGGGTACAAACCGGTAGTTTCAGTATCCAGAAATATTTGCCGCATGGGTTTAGTGGTTCTCTTTGGCGTGGTTTACCGAGTACTTGGGAATTTCAACCGTCACGTCGCTTTGGGCCAGAAAGGCCTGGCAGGAGAGGCGCGAGTTCGGCTCAAGGCCCCAGGCGCGGTCCAGCAGGTCTTCCTCGTTTTCGTCCAGTTCGTTGAGCGACGCAATGCCCTCGCGCACGATCACATGGCAGGTGGTGCAGGCGCAACTCATGTCGCAGGCGTGTTCGATATTGATGTGGTTGTCCAGCAGCGCCTCGCAGATGGACGTGCCGGCAGGCGCCGTTACTTCAGCGCCGTTGGGGCAGTATTCGGGGTGCGGCAGTATTTTGATGACGGGCATGCTACTCAATTTCTAGACGTTGGCGATGTTTTTGCCGGACAGTGACTTGGCTATGCCCCGGTTCATGCGCAGGGCGGCAAAGCTTTCGGTTCCGTCGGCCAGCCGCTTGGTGGCGGCTTCCACCACGGCGGCTTCGTCGCTGGCCCGGTCTTTCAACAAACCTTGAATGAGAGCCTCAATGGCTGCACGCTCCTCAACTGACAACAAATCGGCATCGGCCTTCAACGCGCTTTGTGTGGCCAGCACCATGCGGTCCGCATCGACCCGCGCCTCGACCAGCGCGCGGGCGCGCATGTCGCCCTCGGCGGTGGCAAAGCTCTCCTTGAGCATGCTGGCAATCTGGTCGTCGCCCAGGCCGTAGGAGGGTTTCACATCGACCCGTGCCTCAACTCCGCTCACCTGCTCTTTGGCGCTGACGTTCAGCAAGCCATCGGCATCTACCGTAAAAGTCACGCGGATGCGTGCCGCGCCGGCCACCATCGGCGGAATGCCGCGCAGCTCGAAGCGGGCCAGGCTGCGGCAGTCGGCCACCAGATCACGCTCGCCCTGCACCACATGCAGTGCCAGCGCCGTCTGGCCATCCTTGTACGTGGTGAAGTCCTGCGCCATGGCGGTGGGAATGGTCTGGTTGCGCGGCACGATGCGCTCCACCAGGCCGCCCATGGTTTCGATGCCCAGCGACAGGGGAATCACGTCCAGCAACAGCAGATCGCCCGCCGCGTTGTTACCCGCCAGCTGGTTGGCCTGTATGGCGGCGCCCAGCGCCACCACTTCATCGGGGTTCAGATTGGTGAGGGGTTCGCGCCCAAACACCTTGGCCACGGCCCGCCGAATCTGCGGCATGCGGGTGGAGCCGCCCACCATCACCACGCCCTTCACGTCGTCAACCGTGAGTTGCGCATCGCGTAACGCTTTGCGCACGGCGGTCAGCGTGCGTGCGGTCAAATCGGTTGTGGCAGCTTCAAACTGCTCATTTCTTACGTCAAATTGGACCTTAGCCCCCGTCAATTGTGCGCTGATAGCTACCATTTCAGTAGCAGACAGTGCCTCTTTGCAGGCGCGGGCAGCGGCTTTGATGGTGGCCTTGTCAGCCGCCGATACAGCATGGGTGCCAGTCTGTGCCATGACCCAATCGGCCAGCGCCTGGTCGTAATCGTCGCCACCCAGCGCGGAGTCGCCGCCGGTGGCCAGCACCTCAAACACGCCCTGTGACAGGCGCAGGATGGATATGTCAAAGGTGCCGCCACCCAAATCGTAAACCGCGTAAACGCCTTCGCTGGCGTTGTCCAGCCCGTAGGCAATCGCGGCCGCGGTGGGCTCGTTGATGAGGCGCAGCACGTTAATGCCAGCCAGTTGCGCCGCATCTTTTGTGGCCTGACGCTGGGCGTCGTCAAAATAGGCGGGAACGGTGATCACGGCGCCAAACAGATCGTCGTTAAAGGTGTCTTCGGCCCGCTGGCGCAGCGTGGCGAGGATTTCGGCACTCACTTCGACTGGCGTTTTTTCTCCGTCCGCGGTGTGCAGGCGCAGCATGCCCGTGGCCTCTGCCTCTGCGGCCGCGCCCTGCACAAAGCGATATGGCAACTTGCCGTGGTCCTTGATGTCTTCGAGGCCACGGCCCATGAAGCGCTTGGCCGAGGAAATGGTGTTTTCCGGGTCGCCCACGGCCGCAGCCTGGGCGTCCCAGCCAATTTGGCGGCCACGGTTCGCAAGATAGCGCACGACTGACGGCAGCAGCACTCGCCCCTGGCCGTCAGGCAGGCATTCGGCCACGCCGTTTCGCACCGCCGCCACCAGCGAGTGCGTCGTGCCAAG
>JAHEBY010000063.1 GCA_024642025.1 Comamonadaceae bacterium
CGGTGAAGCGGTGTGCCCGTATTGCGGCACGATTTACAAGCTCAAGGCCGGTGAGGTCGTGGGGCATTCGCACTGAGCGAGTCCTTGGCCATCCCCCTGATCAGCGCATCGTGGTTGAAGGACAGCAGTCGCCAGATTTCAACCAGCTGACGGTTGTAATCGTGACGTTCAACAGTGCGCATTGCGTGCCTGTGCTGGGCGTCGCGCTGCAGGGGATTCAAAACATTATCGTGGTTGACAACGCTAGCCACGATGGCACGCAAGAGGTTGTGGCCAGGCACTTGCCGCAGGCCCGGCTCGTCGCCAACGCCCGCAATCTGGGTTTCGGTGCGGCCAACAATATTGCGCTTGGGCAACTGACCACGCCGTTTGCACTGCTGTTGAATCCGGACTGCGAAATCAAGCCAGATGAGATTTCGCAACTACTGGAGGCCGCCCGGCAGTACGCGGGCTTTGCCATCATCGTGCCGCAAATTGTCTCTCCCGCAGAAGTGCCCGAGATCAATTACCGTTGGCCGTCGCCGGACTGGGCTTCCAGTGGACCGGGAGCGGAAGGCCCGTGCTGTGTCGGTTTTGTGTGCGGGGCCGCCATGCTCTTCAATATGCAGGTGATGCGCGAGGTCGGATTTTTTGACGAGACTTTTTTTCTCTACTACGAGGATGACGACCTGTGCAAACGGGTGTTTGACCAGAAAAAGGAAATGCTGGTGTTCCCTTCTGTACGGGTGATTCACCGCTCGCGCGGGTCGGTAGGCGGCAAGCACCAGTGGCGCTCAGAGTATTTGCGCGGCTACCACCACGCGCAATCCAAAATCAGGTTTGCGGGCAAATACCAGAGCCCGGACCGGGCGCAACACCTCAAGGCAAGAACTCTTGGCCTCGCTCTACTTGCGCTGCCTTTCCGACTTTTGCTGCCGGTGCCGCGCCATTTGGCTCGGCTGGTCGGGCGCATTGCCGGTTTGTGGCAGTTTGATAGTGGGCGCCCATCATGAGTGAGATCGTAAAGCTCGCTGGCCCAAATATTGCCGGACCCGTTGCTGTTGCGTCGTCCCGGGTCACCATAGTGTGTGTAACGTTTCACTCGGCCTCGCTGGTGGCAGAGTTGGCGAAAACACTGGCCCGGTTCCCGCACGTAGTCGTGGTCGACAACGCCAGTGCTGACGCGACGGTAAATCTGTTGCGTGCTGAAGTCCCACACGCCAACATCATTTGCAACCAGACGAACCGGGGCTACGGTGCGGCGAATAATATGGCGCTGTGTCAGATCAAGACCGAATTTGCGCTGCTGCTAAATCCTGACTGCGAAATCGATACGGAAAATCTCCAGCGCCTGGTTAGTTGTGCCGACTTGTTCGAGCGCGCCGCGCTCATCGTCCCACAGGCCTACGGCGGTGCTCAACCGCAAATCTCCTACAACACTGCCTATTTTGAAAAGCGGGCGCGAACACCCTATCTGGTTCCCGAAGGGCCAGCCTGCGCCAAATTCCTGATTGCCTGCTGCATGCTGGTTCGCGTGTCCGCTTTCAAGGGCAGTTTTTTTGACGAGCGATTTTTTCTTTACTGCGAAGATGATGATCTGTGCCTTGAGGCGTATCGACGCGGCCATGAGTGTTTGATCGAGCCGCGTGCAAAAGTGCAGCACGAGGGGGGTGGATCATCTGCGAAATCCTGGAAAGTCGAATACATAAAAGGCTATCACCACGCGTTGTCTCGCCGAATTTTTGTAAGAAAACATGTAGGCGCATTTGCGGACTGGAAACTCAGGATCAGACATCTTGCGCTCGCACCGATCGCGCTTGTTCTCTTTTGCATTTCGCTAAATCGGCTTTCCATCGCCAAGTGGGTGGGTAGGGTGTCTCAGGCGTGTCGGGCTACGCCATAGGGAACAATCGCTCGAAAGATGCTGTTTCGCAACCCGGGATGGGCTCGCTTAAATGACGCTTCAGTTTTCCCGCGTCAGGCTAAATGACAAACCTGCCATGGCGAACACCCAGAAGAGAAAGACATGACGATAAGAATTAAGAAGAAGGGCAATCTCACCAACCCCGAACTCTAAAAACATTAGCGTCAGACTGGTTCCCATGAGCGAAATGCACCTCAACTCCCAATTTGATGACTTTCTGGTTCGAAAGAAGGCAACAAATACGCCTCCGAATACTGCAAGAAGCGAAAGACTACCAATGAGGCCTTTCGTCACCCACATATTCAGAAACTCATTGTGCAAGGTTGCAAACTGGGCGATGCTGGGGCTGTAATTTCCCGCTTCAATAGCTTGACGCTTTCTCTCCACCATCCCATCCTTCCCGAATCCCAGTAACGGTTTTTCCGTTGCTACTTCTAGGCCAAATTTCCACATCTCAAGTCTGGGTCCAATGGATCCCTCAGTTATTTCTCCTGTGGTCACCCAGCTCTGTATCCCATCCCACATTGACACCAGGCGTGACATAACAGGAATTTGAGGAAGCAGGAGAATAAATCCCAACGCAGCTGCCACGCCGAATCCAGCAAGCCATTTCTGCCATCTGCGAGTTCTCGCCGGGAATAAGCCGTAGCTGACGAAAGCAACGATGAAAAGAGAAAGCCAGCCACTCTTGGTCCCACTCAAAAGTGAGGCTCCAACGCCCGCAAGCCCTCCGGCCACCAAAAGCAATATTTCTGCCCTTCGCAAAGGCGTCGTCTCCGAACGAAGCAAACCAATCAAGGAGGCAGTCGCAAGGACTAGCGAAACGTTTCCAAACGGAATCGGATTGGTGAGCCCGGCTGCGCGAGCATCGCCGAGAAAAAAAACTTGAAAAATCGCGATCGCCACCGCTGAAATAGCGCCTACTGCGGCGCCATACCACAGCGCACGAGGCTTAACGCCGGGAATTGCACATGCGAAATAAGCGGGCCAAAAGATGAGGATTGCAATAATGATGTGGTATGCCCCCCAGCGCTCGTGGTGAAGGATGTTCTCCAGCAGCATGACGATGGCAAATGCAATTAACACCCAAATCGCCAGAAAGGCCCTGCCAGCCGATTTTGGACTTACCTTCGTAAAGTATTCGGAGTTCCGGTAACGAGAATACAGTCCAATCGCAGTCAGAACCAGGCCCAAAGTCGGATAGATACTCGTCGCGACCATGGAAAGTGCCGGACCCATAAAGAGCAGCACTGTGACAACCTTAGCCAGATCCGGAGTATTGATCCTGCCTGACGCCGCCTCTCTATTCGAGATGCTTACAAACCTTTCACGCATCGAGATGCCTCGTCGGAACTCGGTTTAACAATCGGGGATTACCCCTGAGTTCGCGAATAACACTGGCCTTCACATAAGGGAACCCGGCGTCAAGCAATTGCTCCCATTGTTTTATTGTGTCATTGAAGAATTTTGGAAGCCCTGGCGCAGGCGGGAAGAGCACCTCGAATCGTAAACCGTTGTCTACCAACGCCTGAGAGAACTTTGTTTCGTAAACGTTGATAACGTCCTCTTTACTGGAGAGGCTGACAATTCGAGCAAAGTAGTTGGAAAAAAAAGGGTGCTGAAGAGTCGAAGAGTTAAAAACCAGAAAAAAACTTTGGAGATGCCATTGAGGATACAAATTCTGAGTTAAACCCAGAAAATCCGAGCTCGAATTTCTAACTCGTTTTATCATTTTGTGAAAGTTTTCCCCACCAAAGGGGCCAACTAAGCTGTCATTGATTAGGAGTAACCGCTTCCAATCAGATCTGTTTGGAATGAGGTGCAACAAATGTGCCCAGGCGGCAAAATCAAACCCAACATTTTCACGAACGTAGACTCCTGCGAGCTGTTTGGTCAGTGACGTTTCAATAACGACGCGGGTGTCCGGATTGGGAGTATTGATTATCAGAACAACCTGAATCCCAATGGCTAGAAGGTGCTCAATATGTTCCTCGACATGACTCTTCAAAATCGGCTTGTTTGAAAAAGTTACAAACAAGCAAACTTCTCCCCCCAAATGTGGTTGGACAGGTTTTACAGGAACCATGATCGCCGCATGGGCCCATGGTGCATGCCAAGTCAGCTCCTTTATCGCTGTCATTTGTCCGTTTACTGCCCGAACTAATTGCCTGCGCCGGACGAATGGCGTTCTCGCCTTGACAAACTGTTTTGCTTGGTGGATGCGAGTAATAAAAAAGCCAGACAATTTAGAGTCCATCAATTTTCCGTCTGAATTCCCACAGCAAGTGCGACAGACGCCCATTCCTGCCCTTTCTCCATCGCTTGAGGCGGCGCAGTAGTCTTATTTCAGAACTGGCGGAAAATGCCTCAGGGTGCAATGCCCATTCATTGCGCAGCAAATCAAAATCTCCAAAAAAACCATACATTCTTGCCAAGGGTTCATCGCCGCAAAAATATTTCCAAGTCTGGTCTGTGATGATGTTTACGTGAGTCGGATCTTGAAAAGCCTCCGCGCCGGGATATGCGGGAGTTATCGCATAAAAATGACCCCCTGGCTTCAGGACTCTGTGTATTTCGTTCATCAGCTCAATAAATGGAAATCGCGTGCTGAGACCGTCGGAAGTATTGAGAATTCGCGGAATGTGCTCCAGGAAGTCAAACGCTGAAACCGAGTCAAAACTATTATCCGGATGTGGAATCGGCTGCAGGCTGAGGTTGGCAGCACGAAAATTGGTTGTGTCGACGCCTCCCGGAATATTCAAATCAACCGCATGCATTTCGTCGCGCTCATACGGGTTACGTGGATGTGCACCGCAGCCTAAATCCAAGTGTTTGCTTGCCATCGGGAGACTATATTCGATCAGGGCGCCGACCTAGCACGGGCAGTGTTTGGACGCATCTTTGCCAGCCGATTGGCGCCATGGCAAAAAAAAGCCACCTTGCGGTGGCTTTGTAAAGGTCCCCGAAGGGACATCGTTGGATTCTGGAGAACTAGACTGTGACAGCAGTTACAGCCAATGTAGCCTCCGGTGAAATGCTTTGCCATCCTTCAATTGGGGGATATTTGGGACTTTTCGCACAAGAATCAGGTCCTAGGAGCCGGTTTTGGCGCCATTGGCAGTGTCAGCGTGAAGCAAGCGCCGCCATGCGGGGCGTTTTCGCATGTCACCGAGCCGTCGTGGCGCAATGCAATGGCTTTTACCAGCGCCAAGCCCAGGCCCACTCCACCGTCCCGCTCAGTTGCGCCTGGCAACCTGTAAAACGGCTCAAAAATGCGCTCCCGGAACTCGGCGGGCACGCCCGGCCCATGGTCGCAAACTTGCACAACCGCGTGCCCGTCGGATTCCAGCAGCTTGAGTTCGACCTCACCAGCCCCGTGGCGGCGGGCATTCTCGAGGAGGTTGCGCACGGCACGGCGCAATAGTTTGGCAACGCCCGGGACAGCCAACTCAGACTTGCTGCCCAGCGCGTCGACATCCAACTCGGCCTGAACCCGGGCGCATTCCTCGGCGGCCAAGCCCATCAGGTCTACCGATTCCACGCTGCCCAGATCTGCTTCCTGCGCGTCCAGTCGACTGGCCAGCAGGATTTCGTCGATCAGCTGGTCCAGCTCGTTGATATTGCGGGCCACCTCGTCCCGCGATGCTGCAGACGCGGTGGGGCCGATCAGCTCCAGACCCATGCGAATGCGTGTCAGGGGTGAACGCAGTTCATGCGAGGCGTTTGCCAGCAATGATTTTTGTGACGCCAGCAAATTTTCGTGCGAACGCACCAGCGCCTGGATGCGCTCGGCAGCTTCATTAAAACGCCGCGCCAGAAAGGCCACTTCATCTTGCCCGCCCACCGGCAGCCGGGTGGACAAGTCACCGCCGCCCCATTTTTCGACGCCACGCTGCAGGCGCTCAAGGCGGCGCGTCAGTTTGCGGATGATGGGGTATGTGGCCAGCGCAACGGCTACCGCCACCAGCACGAGCGTCCAGATAAAGCCAAAAGGCGGCTGGCTCCAGGGTGACCTGGGCGGGCGCTGGATATGCATGTGCACCGTCTGACCATCGTGCATGCGGACCAGAAATTCCGGCCCACCCCCGAACCGCCCCCGCGGGCCATTCTCAGGTTCCTCGGCAGCGTCGTCTGCCGGTTCGCCTGCCGGGGTGCTGGCGCCAGCCTCTGGCCGCTGGCGACCAAGCCGCGCCTGGCCCTTGCCGATGATGACACCTGCCTCGTTGCGAACCACCACGTCACGAAACGGCGCTTCGGCGGTCAGGCGCCAAGCCGCGCCAACCAGAAAGGTCAGCATGGCGACCGCCAGCACAACGGCCAGCCAGATGCGCACATACAACTTTTGCAGCAACATCGCGCTGGTCAGTCTTGCTGACGGGCAAACACGTAGCCCACACCGCGCACAGTCAGGATGCGTTTGGGGTTCTTGGCATCGACTTCAATGGCGGCGCGGATTCGGCCCATATGCACGTCAATGGAGCGGTCAAATGCATCCAGCTCGCGGCCCCGCACGGCCTCCATGATCTGGTCGCGCGTGAGCACCCGTCCGGCGCGCTCGGCCAACGCCACCAGAATGTCAAACTGATACGAGGTCAGGTCGCAAGGTGCCGCGCCCAGCGAAACCGTGCGGGCGTCTCGGTCAATCTCCAGTGAACCAAACCTCAGGCTCTTGTTGGCTGTGGCGTCCCCGTCCACCCGCCTGCGCAGCACGGCGCGGATGCGCGCCAGCAGTTCCCGCGGCTCAAACGGCTTGGGCAAGTAGTCGTCCGCGCCGAGTTCCAGGCCGATGATGCGATCCATCGGGTCTCCTTTGGCCGTAAGCATCAGCACCGGAATTTGGGCCACGGCGCCTTGCATGGCGCGTATGCGGCGGCAAACTTCGAGGCCGTCGATATCGGGCAGCATCAAGTCGAGAATGACCAGCTCGGGGGCCGCGCCAGTAGCATTCTGCAGGTGCGTCAAGCCATCCGCACCGTTGGCGCAATGGCCGACCGTATAGCCGGATTGGCCCAGATACTCGCTCACCATGCGGGCCAGCCGGTCATCGTCTTCGATCATTAGCAGCTGATTGCTCATGGGTACAGGCTTTACAGGTTGATTGGGATGATGTGGCTGTGGGCAGACAAGCGCCAGCCGTTAACGGGCTTCATGTTTGCATGATGCCAACAAGTCGTCAAACCCACTTGAAGCTGCGGTAAAGAAAGGTAAATGGCCGGAACAGGATGGAGGGCAATATGCTATATATATTATAGCTATAAACATATAATCAACGAGGGCTAACGTGCATTTTTGCCCTGGAGGCGAGCCAAATCAGCAAAATGACGGGCACGCCGAGCAGCGCCGTGGCAGAGAAAAATTCTCCATATCCAAACGCGTCGACGAACTCGCCTGAGAACCCGGCCAGGAACTTCGGTAGCAACAGCATCATGGAGCTGAACAGCGCATATTGCGTGGCCGAATACTGCACGTTGGTCAGGCTGGACAAGTAGGCAATAAAGGCGGCTGACGCGATGCCACTGCTGAGGTTGTCGGCCGAAATCACAAAGATCAGCGCCGTCAGGTCGTGTCCGTGCGCCGCAAGCCAGGCGAAAAGCAGATTGGTGGCGGCGCTCAAAATGGCGCCCAGCATCAGGATGCGCATCACGCCAAAACGCATCGAAAGCACGCCGCCAACGAATGCGCCCGCCAGCGTCATGACCACGCCGTAGACCTTGGTCACCAGGGCCACCTCGTCTTTGGTGTAGCCCAGATCCACGTAAAACGGGTTGGCCATAATGCCCATCACCACGTCGCTGATGCGGTAGATGGCGATCAGCGCCAGAATCAGCACGGCCTGCCAGCGGTAACGTGAAATGAAGTCGGCAAACGGCGCAATCAGTGCCCCTTTAAGCCATTCCGCCGCATTTTTGGCAGGTGCCAGTACCCGATGCACCGGCTCAGGCGATAAAAAAACCGTCAGCACGCCCACCAGCATCGACGCGGCCATTGCCATATAGGCGGTTTGCCAGGCCCCTTGCTCATAACTGGTGGCACCCGCCGTCTCGGCCCGTGCGGCAATCCAAAGCACGCCTGCGCCAGCCCAGATCATGGCGATGCGATAACCCGTCTGATACGTGGCGGCCAAAGCGGCCTGGTGCGCGGTATCGGCTGATTCAATGCGGTAGGCGTCCAGCGCAATATCCTGTGTGGCCGAAGCAAACGCCACGGCCAGCGCGCTCCAGACGATTGGCGACAAGCCCATTTGCGGGTCGGACAGCGCCATACTCACCAGCGCCGCCATGATGATGATTTGGGAAAACAGCAACCAGCTGCGCCTGCGGCCCAGAGCCCGGGTGAGCAGCGGAATCGGCATGCGGTCCACCAGCGGCGACCAAACCCATTTAAAACCGTAGGCCAAGCCCACCCAGCTCAGGTGCCCGATGGTGCTGCGATTGATGCCCGCCTCGCGCAGCCAGAAGCTCAGGGTGCCCAGCACCAGCAGCAAGGGCAATCCCGCTGAAAAACCCAGCAGCAGCATGCGCAAACTGGCGGGCTCCAGATAAACGCGGATTGACTCGGTCCACGAAAGCTTGCGCTCGGGCGTTGTGGATTCAGGCACTGTGCCTGCAGTGGCAATTGTTGCGGGTTCGGTCATTGAACAAGAAGGCGTCGCGCAGATGCACGACGCCTATTCTGAAATTTGCTTATTATTGACGCATGTGCTGGCTCTGTAACACCAAATCCTCCGCTTGGGCGTCTCGCCGCGCATTTCTCGCCATCGCAGGCACGTCTGTTGCTGTCCCTGCGATGGCGCAGGTTGACGTGGGTAAATCATCCGCATTGCGCAAGCTGGTTCCGGCCGAAACGCTGGAGAATGCCGCCAACAAGCAATACGCCGAAATGATGGCGGAAGCGAATGGCCAAAAGGCGCTGGCCACGGCCAAACACCCGCAATTGGTGCGCTTGCGTGGCATTGCGCAGCGCCTGATACCTCACGCTGCCCAATGGAACGACAGGGCCCGCCAATGGAGCTGGGAAGTCAACCTGATTGGCAGCAAGCAGCTGAACGCGTTTTGCATGCCCGGTGGCAAGATAGCCTTTTACACGGGCTTGCTGGATCAACTCAAACCCACAGATGATGAAGTCGCCATGGTGATGGGTCATGAGATGGCGCATGCCCTGCGCGAGCATGGGCGCGAGCGGCTGGCCAAGTCGCAAGCCACCAGCCTGGGCCTGTCTCTGGGCGCGCAATTGCTGGGCTTGGGCCAGATCGGTGAAGTGGCCGCGAATTTGGGAACACAGTTGCTGAGCCTCAAATTCAGCCGCGAAGACGAGAGTGAGGCTGATTTGGTGGGCCTTGAGCTGGCCGCCCGCGGCGGCTATGCGCCGCAGGCTGGCGCCAGCTTGTGGCGCAAGATGGCGCAGGCAGGCTCGGGTGCCGGCGGCCCCAAGTTTTTGTCTACCCACCCATCGGGCCCTGACCGGATTCGCGAGCTCGAACTCAATGCGCCCAAGGTGCAGGGCTTGTATGAACAGGCGCGCAAGGCCGGTTGAATCGGCCTTTTGGGGCAATGGGGGTCGATTGATGAACTTTTCGACCGTTAGCCCCAGCCGGATATGCGTTATTAGCTATAAATATACTAGCAAAACATCCGGTTAAGCATGAAGGCCTCACGTCGCTTCTTGTTGTTTTCGCTGGCGCTTTTGGCTGGCGCTGGCGACCTGAATGCCCAAACCCGCTCCTCGGAAGCCATTTGGGCGGTGCTGGCGACCGACAAAGTGATCTTGATTCGCCATGCCAACGCACCGGGCGTCGGCGATCCGCCAGATTTCACACTGGGCGACTGCAAAACCCAGCGCAACCTCGATGAAGCCGGGCGCACGCAGGCCCGGCGTATTGGTGAGCAGTTCCGCAACCGAGGTGTGAAAGTGGGTCAGGTGCTCTCGTCGCAATGGTGCCGCACGGTTGAGACTGCGAAACTGGCATTTGGCGATCAGATCCGGCAGGACGCCAATTTCAACTCCTTTTTTGGTGA
>JAHEBY010000435.1 GCA_024642025.1 Comamonadaceae bacterium
GCTATCACGAGCTGTTTGAGCGAAACCCGCAGCCGATGCTGATCTACGAGGCGTCGTCCCTGGCGATTGTGGCCGCCAATGATGCGGCGACCGCGCAATATGGATACAGCCGTGCCGAGTTTCTCGGGTCAAGCGTGCAAATTATTGTGCCTCCAGATGGTGTGGCTTTGCTTATGGAGCGCATGGCGCGTGCCAACGGAGGACTGAATCAGACAAAGGGAGTCCACCATCTGCGCAAGGACGGCAGCACAATTCTGGTTGACGTCACGGCACACTCAATCACTTTTGGCGGGAAATCGTGTCGACTCGCCCAAATGCATGACGTAACCCACGCCCACCATTTGCGTGAAGAGCTTGGCAAGGCGACCGCACTGCTTGAGCGGGCAAGCGAGCTCTCCCGAGTGGGCGGCGGCGAACTGGATCTACTGACGATGGTGCCCAGCTGGTCGCTCCAGACCTGCCGCATTTACGAGCTGGAGCCACCGGTCACGCCGTCGCTCGAAGGCGTGATCTCCATGTATGACAGCGAGGTTCAGCCCCTGATACGCACGGTCATTGACCGGGCTGCGCGGGATGGCACCGGGTTTGATCTGGAGTTGCCTGCCACCACGGGGCGCGGCCGGGCGATCTGGGTCAGAGTTCAAGGTTCGACGATCCGCGAGAACGGAAAGCCTGTCAAGCTTGTGAGCGCCTACCAGGACATCACCGAACGCAAACTGACTGAGGCTGCCTTGCGGGATGGAGAGGCGCGCTTTCGGCGCATTGTTCAAAATGCGGGCGAAGGCATCTGGGAAATGGATGCCGAGGCGCGAACCACTTTTGTCAACCCCAAGGCGGCAGAGATGCTCGGCTACTCCGAGGAGGAAATGCTCAGCCTGCCATTGACACAATTCATGGATAAGGAAGGGCTGAAAACTGCCCGTCAGCATTTTGAGAACCGTCGCCAAGGGCAGAGCGAGCGCTACGATTTCAAGCTTCGGCGCAAGGACGGCACCGACTTCTGGGCCACCGTGGCCAGCACGCCTGTGCTGGACGCCCAAGGCGACTTCGCCGGGTCAATGGCCATGATTTCTGATATCACAGCGCGCAAGAAGGCTGAAGAAACCCTGCGCATCGCCGCGACGGCATTCAACTCACGCCAGGGCATGTTTGTCACCAATACAAACTGGGTGATCTTGCAGGTCAACGGCGCGTTTACCGACATCACGGGCTACACGCGTGAAGAAGCCGTTGGCGCGACGCCGCAACTCTTGCTTCGCTCGGGAAGACATGAAGACAGCTTTTATGAAAATCTGCTCGAAACCCTGGTGGCCACCGGCTCGTGGCAAGGTGAAATCTGGGATCGGCGAAAAAGCGGCGAGATATTTCCGCAGTGGCTATCCATTACCGCCGTAGCTGATGAGGCAGGCCAGACAACCCATTTTGCCCACGCCTTTACAGACATCACAGCTCGCCGCGCTGAACAGGATCAAGTGCAGCGCCTCGCTTTCTATGACCCGTTGACGGGTTTGCCCAATCGACGGCTGCTGATGGACCGACTGAAGCAAGCTATGGCGGCCGGTGCAAGGCGGCAAAAGCGCGGTGCGCTCTTTTTCATCGACCTGGACAACTTCAAAACCCTGAATGACACCCTGGGCCACGAACAGGGCGATCTGCTTTTAAAGCAGGTGGCACAGCGCCTGACGGGTTGCATTCGTGAAGGCGACACCGTGGCACGCCTCGGTGGCGACGAATTCGTTGTGATGCTGGAGGACCTCAGTCCGGTCGAAATGGAAGCGGCCTCAATGGCCGAACACGTGGGTGAAAAAATACATGCCGCGTTGAGCCAGGTTTACTGGTTTGGCAGCCACCCCCATCACAGCACCTCCAGCATAGGGGTCACCCTGTTCGGCAATACCACGGAGAGCATGGAAGAGCCTCTCAAACGGGCCGACCTGGCGATGTACCAGGCGAAGGCCGCTGGACGAAATGCCCTGCGGTTTTTCGATCCGCAAATGCAGGCGGCGGTAACGGCCCGTGCAAGCCTGGAAGCCGATTTGCGACAAGCCTTGGCCGCGAAACAATTCTTGCTGCATTACCAGGCCCAGGTCGGGCACGACCACCGCATCACCGGTGTCGAAGCGCTGGTGCGCTGGTTGCACCCGCAGCGCGGCATGGTAACGCCCGGCAACTTTATCCATCTGGCGGAAGACACAGGGCTGATCCTGCAGCTTGGCGACTGGGTGCTTGAGTCGGTTTGCCGTCAGTTGGCTACCTGGGCTCTGGAGGCTCATACGGCCCGACTTACCGTTGCTGTCAACGTAAGCCCCCGCCAGTTTTTGCAGGACGACTTTGTAGACCGGCTGTTAGCCGTTCTGGAGCGATCTGGCGCCAACCCCCGACGGCTCAAGCTGGAACTGACAGAGGGCATGCTGGTGACCAACGTGGAGGAAATGATCTCGAAAATGAGCCTTCTCAAACGCCGGGGCATCAGTTTTGCACTGGATGACTTTGGTACGGGCTACTCGTCGCTGTCCTACCTGAAGCGGCTGCCGCTGGACCAGCTCAAAATTGACCAGAGCTTTGTCCGCGATGTCATCTCAGACCCAAGCGATGCGGCCATTGCCAACGTGGTCATTACGCTGGCAGACAGCCTGGGCCTGGAGGTCATCGCAGAAGGCGTTGAGACGCTGGCGCAACGCGACTTT
>JAHEBY010000064.1 GCA_024642025.1 Comamonadaceae bacterium
CTTTGAGTCGGGGCAGGTTGATGTTCAGCTTCACAACTTGCGTGACTTTGCTGAGGGTAACTACAAGCGCGTGGATGATCGTGCCTACGGTGGCGGGCCCGGCATGGTGATGATGGCGGAGCCACTTGCAGCCTGCCTGGATCAGGTGCTGGAAAACCGGCTGCGCAAAGTTCCCGTGGTACTGTTTTCACCAGTCGGTATGACCCTGAACCACAGCTGCGTGGAGCGTTGGGCGCAAAGTGATGGTGCCGTTCTGATTTGCGGACGGTACGAAGGCGTGGATCAGAGATTCATTGATGCTCGGGTCGACGAGCAGATCAGTCTGGGCGATTTTGTGCTGTCGGGCGGTGAAATTGCCGCAATGGCCCTGCTCGATGCGGTAGCGCGCTTGCAACCCGGCGTTTTAAATGATGAGGGCAGCCACCAGCAAGACAGTTTCAACCCCAGGCGCGATGGATTGCTTGATTGCCCGCACTACACGCGGCCAGAAATTTGGGCTGACGCCATGGTTCCGCCTGTCTTGTTGTCAGGAAACCACGCTCATATCGAAAAATGGCGACGCGAACAACTGCTGGCCACCACGCAGCAGAGTCGCCCGGACCTCATTCTCAGAGCCCGGCGGGCAGGCCACCTGACGAAAGCCGATGAGCTCTTCCTGGCCACGCTCAGTAGTGCCAATGGCGAATGATCTTGCTATAATCAAAGGCTAACCGATCCTCTGCTCGGCCGCTTTGACCATGGTGTCCTTGACTCATGCGTACTTGGCAACTGACGTGTCATGTTGACACTGGCGCGAACAAGATCAATTGAGGAAATCATGAACCTGATCCAGACTCTGGAGCAAGAAGAAATTGCTCGCTTGGGGAAAACCATCCCCGATTTTGCGCCCGGCGACACCGTGGTTGTTAGCGTCAAAGTGGTTGAAGGCACGCGCAAGCGGCTGCAGGCCTATGAAGGCGTGGTAATTGCCAAGCGCAATCGCGGCCTGAACAGCGCCTTCATCGTCCGGAAGATTTCCAGTGGCGAAGGTGTGGAGCGCACGTTCCAGACCTATAGCCCGCTGATCGCCGGTATTGAAGTCAAGCGGCGTGGCGATGTGCGCCGTGCCAAGCTGTACTACCTGCGTGACCGTAGCGGCAAGTCGGCCCGAATCAAGGAAAAGCTGCCAGCGAAGAAAACTGCAGCCGAGTAAGAATTGTTTCTCTAGCCATCAAGCCGCCTGCGCGTTGCCGGGCGGCTTTTTTATTGACTGAAAATAGCCCCGTGTCCAGTCCGGCCTTCACGACGTCTTTATCCCGGATACCCAACTTCGATCCCCGGCAGGTTCCCGTGATCGGGGTGGATGCTCACCTGCCTGCAGTTGGCAATGCTGCCTTGACAGAAGGGGCGCTGCGCAAGCGCTTTGGCCAGCCGCCAGTCTGGCAGCCCGAGGTTTTGGCGGAAAAGAGATTTGCCGACCGCATGCCAACCAATGCCTCGGTCCTGATTCCGATTGTTATGCGGGATGTTCCGACCGTTTTGCTCACGCAACGCACGACGCACCTGTCTACGCATTCCGGGCAAATTGCCTTTCCAGGGGGTAAGCAGGACGAAAGTGATGCAGATCTGTATGTCACGGCACTGCGTGAAACCGAGGAAGAGGTTGGCCTGAATCGGAGCCAGGTAGAGATCCTGGGAGCGTTGCCCATCTACGTCACGGGAACTGCGTTTATGGTGTCGCCCGTTGTCGGCTTGGTGCAGCCCGGCTTCAGCATCACGCCAAATGCTCACGAGGTAGATGACGTTTTTGAGGTGCCGCTCGCGTTTCTGATGAATCCCGCCAATCATCGGCGGCATGCCATGCAGTGGGAAGGTGTGCAGCGGGAGTGGCTGTCCATGCCCTACCGCGATGCTGATGTCGAGCGCTACATTTGGGGTGCCACCGCGGGCATGCTGCGGAATCTTTACCGATTTTTGGCTGCCTGACGCCGTTGATGCCACGGCCCGACGCCACTATCATCATCCAATGAGCTTTCTGGCAATTCTTCTTGCCTTGCTGATTGAGCAGGCCCTGCCACTGTCCCAGGGCAACATCGTTCACGGTAGCGTGCGGGCATGGGTCCGCCAGACGGCCCGGAACTTCGATGCCGGTCAACATGCACACGGCTGGATGGCCTGGAGTTTTGCCGTCCTGCTGCCAACCGGTCTGGTTCTGGCGGTGCATTGGGGTCTGCAAGCCACTCTGGGCTGGCCGGCAGTCATCGTTTGGCACGTGGTGATTTTGTATGTCACGCTCGGGTTTCGCCAGTTCAGCTTCCATTTCACGGGCATTCGTGATGCACTGGAAGAGGGCGACGAAGAGCAGGCGCGTTTGTTGCTGGCCCGCTGGAAGCGGATTGACGTGGCAGACCTGCCTCGTGGCGGCATCGTGCGGCAGGTGATCTGCCATTCGGTATTGGCGGCTCATCATCATGTATTCGGGGTTCTGGCCTGGTACACGGTACTGACAGCGTTGGGGTTGGGTCCGATTGGCGCTGTCTTCTACCGCCTGAGCGGATATGTTGCCCAGTATTGGACGCGTCCGCGGTCGGCTCCCCAGCAGCCGGTCAGTGATGCGCTCCAAGCCGTTTCACTCTGGGCGTGGGGCGTGATTGACTGGTTGCCATCGCGAATTACAGCGTTCGCATTTGCAGTCGTGGGCAGCTTCGAGGACACCATTGATGCGTGGCGCAAGCTTGATCAAACCCGTCGAATTGACAACGAGGGTGTTGTTGTCGCAGCCACTGCTGGCGCTATTGGTCTGAACCTTGAGGTCAAAGCGGCTGACGAGGGCGCCGCGGTGTCCGAAGTTCACGCAAGGCCACGCGATGGGCAGACGCCCGAGTTCGCGCACCTGCGATCTGTCGTGGGTCTGGTCTGGCGCACCGTCGTTTTGTGGATGCTCCTGCTGGCCATGTTGACGCTGGCGCGACTGTTGGGCTGACACGGCCCCCGTTAAGTCAATACGGCCGCTGGCTCAATTCAGCAAATAAGTTGCTATATATATTGTAGCGATTTGAGCTTATTTCTTGGGGACTCAGGGCACTTTTCCCTTGATTAATTGCCGCAATAACCCCACAGCCTGGTTCATGAATGTGCGTGCAGTTGTAAAACTTGCAGTGCTCTACATGTGGCCTGAGGTCGGGCATATAGGCGGCCAGTTGAGCGGGGTCGATATGGTTCAGGCCAAACTCCTGAAATCCGGGCGAATCAATGATCGCGGTAGTTTTCCCCGTGTCCACCCAATACCAGGTGGTGCTTGTGGTGGTGTGTTTGCCAGAGTTCAGCGCCTGGGATATTTCATTCGTTTGCGCCATTGAGCCTGGAGCCAGTGCGTTGATCAACGTGCTTTTTCCTGCGCCAGAAGGACCCAGTACGAGGGTTGTCTTGTCGTGAAGGTGGCGGAGAAGCTTTTCGCGTTCCAGCTCAACAGACCCTTTCAGCGACAGCTGCAGCACCTCGTAACCCATATGCCGGTAGGGCAGCAACCAATCCCAGGCGCGGGCAAAAGGGGCTGCCAGGTCACTCTTGTTCAGCGCGATGATGGGCTTGATGCGCTGAGCCTCCGCCGCAATGAGCGCCCGAGACAATTGACTGCTGGAAAACTCGGGCTCAGCGGCGATGACGATCAGAATTTGATCAAGATTGGATGCAAATGACTTGGTTCTGAGCTCATCCTGGCGGTAGAACAGGTTGCTTCGCGCCTCAATTTTTTCAATCGTTCCCTCGTCCTGGCTGGCTTTCCACTGCACGCGGTCACCCACAACGGCAAGACTTTTCTTCCCGCGAGAATGGCAGATGAGCCTTTTGCCAGCAGGTGTCTCGACCAAAAAATGCCGCCCGTAATTGGCAACAATCAGGCCGTGTTGGCGCGTGCTGGGTTCATCCTTGGCGCCTAAGCTTGCGTTCATTCAAGCAGGGCTTCGATACGGGTGGCGCACTCGAAATCAGTGTCAGACAGGCCGCCGACGTCATGGGTGTTGTAGCGGACCACGCATCGGTTGAAGTGAACCGACAGGTCAGGGTGATGGTCCGTCACGTGAGCGATCAAAGCCACACCGTTGACGAATGCGATGGTCTGGTAATAGTTTTTGAAGTGAAAGGTCTTTTCTATCGCGACACTTGGGCCGTCACCGGTTAGTGTCCAGCCATCAAGACGTGCCAAATTCGCTACTATTTCTGTAGCTGTTTGCGCACGTCTGGCGAGGGCTGACCAGTCTTTTTTCTTTAAATCGGGGGCGTTGCCGGTCATTTTCCAGAGTCAGGCGGTGGGCAAAGCGGCCATGCGCGCGAGCCGCTCGGAGGCGGGTGGGTGGGAATAGTAAAACTTCACGTACATAGGGTCTGGCGTGAGTGTTGAAGCGTTGTCTTCGTACAGTTTCAGCAGGGCATTGGACAGGTCTGAGCCGTTGGCCTGTTCGACTGCATAGGCGTCGGCCTCAAATTCGTGCTTTCGCGACAGCTGAGAAAAAAGAGGCGTAATAAACTGGGCGAAGGCGGGAATCACCATGATGAATAGCAGAAGGGCCAATGCATTGTTGGGGGCGCCCAGATTGGGTTCCACCCCGAGGCCTGTAAAAAACCAGGTATGTCCAGATAGCCACCCCAGCAAGGCGAAGCCGACGAGGCTCAGGGCGAACAGGGCGACCATGCGCTTGACAATGTGTTTTCTCTTGAAGTGCCCCAGTTCATGCGCCAAGACCGCCTCTACTTCCGCTACAGAAAGCTTGGCCAGCAAGGTGTCAAAAAACACCACGCGTCGGGACGCGCCGAAACCGGTGAAGTACGCATTGCCGTGCCCGCTGCGCTTGCTGCCATCCATCACAAAAAAGCCCTTTGCGGCAAACCCGCAACGCTGCATCAGTGCCGTAACCCGAGTCTTTAAGGACTCATCTTCCAGGGGTTTGAACGAATTGAATAGTGGCGCGATGAAAGTCGGGTAAATCAACATCAGCAGCAGGTTGAAACCGGACCACACGCTCCAGGCCCAAAGCCACCACAATGGCCCCGTGGCCTCCATCAGCCAGAGAATCAGGGCGGCTAGCGGCAACCCAATGAGCACCCCTACCAAACTGGACTTCACCAAATCCGCGAGCCACAGTTTGACAGTCATCTTGTTGAAGCCGTAGCGCTCTTCGATAACGAAGGTTTGGTAAAGCGCCGCGGGCAGGTCCAGAAGACCGCTGATCAGCGCGAAGCCCGTCAGCAACGCCAATTGCTGCGCCATTCCACCACCCAGCCAGCCGAGCAGGGTTTGATTCAGAAACGACAAGCCGCCAAGCAGCGTCCAGCCCAACAGCAGCGCGGTTCCCATAGCGAGTTCGAGCAAGCCGAAGCGGGCCTTGGTAATGGTGTAGTCGGCGGCCTTTTGATGTGCGGCCAGCGTAATGGTATTCACAAAAGGTGTTGGCACCGTGTGGCGGTTTTGGGCGACATGGCGGATTTGCCGTGTCGCAAGCCAAAGCCTCATGGCCAGCCCCAGCAGCAACGCGACTGCAAAAGCCAGGGTAAGCCAGGATTGTGGGCTGAAGTCACTCATGTGCCAGTAGTTTAGGCCATCGGCGACAATGTGCGCCATGACTGAAATATCTCCACAATTGCCCAAATCTGATCTGAACCTTGTCTGGCTGGATTGCGAAATGACCGGCCTTGAGCCCGACATTGAGCGCATCATTGAAATCGCCGTGATCGTGACCGGCCCCAACCTGGAGAACCGTATTGAGGGTCCTGTTTTGGTGATTCACCAGAGCGACGAGCAACTTGACAAAATGGACGCATGGAACAAGGGCACGCACGGTAAAAGTGGCCTTATTGACAAGGTCAAGGCTTCCACCTTGAACGAGCAGGCTGCAGAGGACCAGCTGATCGCATTTTTGTCTCAGTACGTGCCCAAGGGAACGTCTCCCATGTGCGGCAACAGCATTGGGCAGGACAGGCGCTTCCTGGTGAAGTACATGCCCAAACTGGAGGCGTTCTTCCATTACCGAAATCTGGATGTGAGTACCCTCAAGGAGCTGTCCAAGCGCTGGCGCCCGTCGGTCTACAACTCGTTCAAAAAGCAGCAAAGCCATACTGCACTGGCTGATGTGCATGAGTCCATCGATGAGCTGGAGCACTACCGGGATCACTTCCTCAGGTTGGCCGACTAGACTACGTGATTAGGTAGAAACCCGAATCTGTGCCATAATACGTGGCTGTGCTTTAAAGCACTTTTGTACATCTCCCCTCACACATGGTCCGCACAAGCGGGCTTCTCGCGCCAGCAAGGCTGACGTAGGTTTCGTTTGATGGTTGATGTTTTTTAACCATTGACGGAGCAACTGCCACCTTGGCAGTACTCGCGTGTGAGAAATACATGACTGACGCTTTTGACGTTTCAGGCGACTTTTCGCCTGCAGATTCCATTTCCCTCGATTCCACTGATTCGACTGCGCTCGACAGCGCGGAAATCAACACTCCAAACGGCTTCGAAAGGCTCGGCTTGCGGGCTGAGCTGTTGCAAGCTGTAAAGGACCTCGGATTCACCGAGCCAACCTCGGTACAACAAAAAACAATACCGCTGGCCTTGCCCGCTGACGCAAAGCCGGGCGCAAGCAAGCAATTTGTCGATTTGATGGTTTCCAGCCAGACCGGTAGCGGCAAAACTGCAGCGTTTCTGTTGCCCGTTTTGCACGCGTTGTTGGTTCAGGACGAGCAGGCCAGGGCCCAGGAGCGCGAGGAATTTGAAAAGGCTGCAGCAGAGGCTGCCGAGCGGGGGGAAGCGCCTCCGAAGCGCCCCAAGCGCAAAGACCCCACCAACTCGCGCCACTTCAAGGCGGCCGAGCCAGGCGCGCTTATTTTGTGCCCTACCCGTGAGCTGGCCCAGCAAGTTGCACACGATGCAATTGATCTGGTTCGTCATTGCCGCGGTCTTCGCGTGGCCAACGTCGTAGGTGGCATGCCCTATCAAATGCAGATTGCCCGGCTGCAAAACGCCAATCTGGTGGTCGCGACGCCGGGGCGTCTGCTGGACCTGCAGCGTTCCATGCAAATCAAGCTGGACAAGGTGCAGTTTTTGGTGGTGGACGAGGCTGACCGCATGCTCGATCTGGGCTTTGCCGACGATCTGGCCGAAGTCAATCAGCTCACCATTGAGCGCAAGCAGACCATGATGTTCAGCGCAACGTTTGCGCCACGCATCCAGCAGCTGGCAGCGCGCGTCATGCGCACGCCGCAGCGCGTGCAAATTGACTCGCCACAAGAGCAGCACCAGAACATCAAACAGGTGCTTTTCTGGGCCGACAACAGCCAGCATAAACGCAAGTTGCTGGACCACTGGCTGCGTGATCCATCCATCAACCAGGCCATTGTTTTCGCCAGCACGCAGATCGAGTGCGATGGCTTGGCAAATGACTTGCAGCAGGATGGCTTTAGCGCCGTCGCGCTTCATGGCGCATTGAACCAGGGTCTTCGCAACCGGCGCCTGATGGCTCTGCGCGAAGGCCATGTGCAGGTTCTGGTGGCTACCGATGTGGCTGCTCGCGGCATTGACGTGCCGACCATTACCCACGTTTTCAACTTTGGTTTGCCTATGAAGGCCGAGGATTACACCCACCGTATTGGTCGCACCGGCCGCGCTGGCCGCGATGGTCTGGCTGTCACGTTTGCGGAGTTCCGTGATCGCCGCAAGATTTTTGATATTGAGGCCTACAGCCGCCAGCCGTTCAAGGCGGAGGTGTTGCCCGGTCTGGAGCCCAAACAGCGCATGCCTGAGTCCCGCCCGGGTAGTAACTTCGGTGGCCGAAACAGCCGCAGCTTCAACGACACGCCTTCGCGCGACCGCAAGTTTGGCGGTGGCCCCCGCGACGGCGTCAAATACGAGCGTAAAGGTGGTTTTAACGACCGCTTTGCGGGTGGTGGCGCCCGCCACGATGTCCATGCGCCGCGTGGTGAATTTGCCCCTGCGTCACGCAATCCGTCGTTCAGCAAAGCAGCCACAGGCAAGCCAGTAACGGCAAAGCCGGGTAACGGTGGCAAGGTATTTGTGCCGCGCGACGCCAAAAAGACCTACGCCAAGCCAGTGCGCTGATCTTCTGCCTGCCTTGCCGTTTTGAGCGGCTGGCTGAGCTTCCCGGACGGGGTTAGACTGGACGTTTACCTGTTAAATGGAAAGCAAAGTCATGAAAACATATGACCCGGCGTGGCTGGATCGCATGTACAACAACCGCGCGCTGGTGCCAGCGTTTGCCGAACACATGGCCAGCTGGGAGCGGGATTCCGGCATCGCCAGAGCGCAATTGTCCTGTGCTCTGGACCTTGCCTATGGCGATGGCGAAGGCGAAACGCTCGACATTTTCCCTGCGAAGCGTGCCCCAGACGGAGAGCTCGCGCCGGTGCTGGTGTTCATTCACGGTGGCTACTGGCGCTCCCTCGATAAGGTAGATTTCTCGTTTGTCGCACCGGCTTTTGTTGAGAAGGGTGCCTGCGTGGTGGTGCCCAACTACGCGCTGTGTCCAGGCTCTGCTGACCAACCCGTCACCGTGCCTCACATCGCCATGCAGATGGTCAAGGCGCTGGCGTGGGTGTCGCGTCATATCGCCAATTTTGGGGGTGACCCGCGGCAAATCACTGTGGTGGGTCATTCGGCAGGTGGCCATTTGGCTGCCATGCTGCGAGCCTGTCTCTGGCCAGTCTATGCCCCTGATCTTTCAAAAGATCTGGTGAAGAACGCACTGTCCATTTCCGGCTTGTACGACCTCGAGCCCATCTTGCACACGCCGTTTTTGCAAGATTCCCTGAGGCTCACGGCCAAGCATGCATCTATGGCCAGCCCGGCCTGGTTTCCGAAGCCGGACAGTGAGGGGCGGCGCGGCGTTTTCTACAGCGTTGCCGGCGATCTGGAAAGTGCCGAGTTCATCCGTCAAAACGAGCTGATCCAGCAGGTTTGGGGCAAAGATGTCGTTCCAGTTTGCAAAAATTTGCCAGAGCTCAACCACTTCAATATTGTGAATACCCTTGCCATGCCAACGCACGAGTTGCACGGGATGGTTTGTGAATTGTTGTTCGACAAGGCGCTCTAAACCTGGAATTGCGCTTGGGCAACATCGGGCAATTTACATCAGCAAGTGCTCGCCCGCGTTGTCGCCGCCGAGCGTCACGTAATTGACCTTTCTGATGTCCATCAGCTTCTTGCCCCCGGCGTAGCTGATGGAGCTCTGAATGTCTTGTTCCATCTCCACCATGGTTTCGGCAAGCTTCCCCTTGATGGGCTCCAGAATCCGCTTGCCTTCAACGTGCTTGTACTCGCCCTTGTTGAAATCGCTGGCTGAGCCGTAATACTCCTTGTACAGCTTGCCGTCGACTTCAACGGTTTGCCCCGGGCTTTCCTCGTGCCCGGCCAGCATCGAGCCAACCATGACCATCGTGGCGCCAAACCGGATGCTTTTGGCGATGTCGCCATGCTCCCGGATGCCGCCGTCGGCAATGATGGGCTTGGTGGCAACCCGGGCACACCATTTCAACGCGCTCAATTGCCATCCGCCCGTGCCAAAGCCGGTTTTCAGCTTGGTAATGCAAACCTTGCCAGGGCCGATGCCGACTTTGGTCGCGTCTGCGCCCCAGTTTTCCAGATCGATCACAGCCTCAGGCGTGGCCACATTGCCCGCGATGATGAATGCGCCAGGCATTTTGGACTTGATGTAGCCGATCATGTCTTTCACACTGTCGGCATGCCCATGAGCGATATCGATCGTCACGTATTCAGGGACAAGGCCGAGCGCCAGCAGTTGGTCCACCGTTGTGTAATCAGCTTTCTTGACGCCAAGTGATATGGATGCAAATAGGCCCTCACGCTTCATCATCTGAACGAATTTGACGTTGTCCAGATCAAATCGGTGCATCACATAAAAG
>JAHEBY010000436.1 GCA_024642025.1 Comamonadaceae bacterium
AATGCGTATGGCCACCATGAGGTCCGGCGCCCGGCACCTCGTCAAAGCTGAGTTTCGGCCCCGTCGTAATGACGAGGTAGTCATATGGCAACGTCTGCTCCTCAGCCGTTCCCCCAGCGAGGGTTAGCGTGCTGCCCGTGGCGCCAATGGTTGTGACAGACTTGGCAATGAACTTGATGCCTTTGCGTTCAAGGAGCGGGCCGACTTTCAGCACGATCTCTTCGCGGGTGCGCCAGCCCACCGCAACCCAAGGATTGGATGGCACGAACTGGAAGTAATCCACAGAGCTCACGACCGTAACACTGTGTTCTTTGGGAAGCATTGCCCGCATTTCGTAGGCGGCGGGCATGCCGCCAATTCCTGCGCCCATGATGATGATATTGGCCATGAGTTGTCTCCTCGATTGGTTTACTGAAAGGTCAGGAAGATGTCACCGCCGCCTCTGCGTGCGACTCTGGTAACGCTGCGCGATGCCGGTACAACGCAAAGTACAGAACCGGGATCACCACCAGCGTGAGCAAGGTAGAGACCAAAATGCCGAATATCAATGAAATTGCCAGTCCATTGAAGATGGGGTCATCCAGGATGAAAAACGCACCAATCATTGCTGCCAGACCGGTCAGTGCAATCGGTTGCGCGCGAACCGCTGCCGAGCTGATTACCGCTTCCTTGAAGTCCACGCCCTGCGCCACCTGAAGCTCAATGAAGTCCACCAGCAGGATCGAATTTCGCACAATGATTCCCGCCAGCGCGATCATGCCGATCATGCTGGTGGCGGTGAATTGCGCGCCCATCAGTGCGTGGCCTGGCATCACCCCAACGATGGTCAGCGGAATAGGAGCCATGATGACCAATGGCGTGAGATAACTCTTGAATTGAGCCACTACGAGCAGGTAGATCAGGATCAGTCCGACGGCATAGGCGGCTCCCATATCCCTGAAGGTTTCGTAGGTGATTTGCCACTCGCCATCCCATTTGATCGCAAATTGCCGAAATCCGTCTTCCGGTTGACGAATCCAGTATTCGCCCAGCTCCCCGGTGTTGGGAAGAGCAGCGTCCTTGAAGTGGGGTCGGATTGCGAAGAGACCATAAAGAGGTGAGTCAAGCTTTCCAGTCATGTCGCCAAAGACATAACTTACAGGTCGAAGATCTTTTGTAAACAGAGGCTTGTTGGCGGTGCCACGCTCCACCGTGACCAGCTCTGACAGCGGCACCATGTGGGCTGCACCTCCACCAGGCTGCACCGCTGCCCTCAAGGGCAAAGCCAACAGAGCGTCAAGTCCAGCCTGATCGGCCAATGGCAGCTGCAGGCGAATCGGAACGGGGTATTTGCTCTGGCCATCGTGCAGATAGGCCGCATCCGTTCCCGATAAAGCCCCTTGTACGGTTTGCGCTATGGCGGCAACTGGAATGCCAAGCGACTCAGCGCGTTGGCGTCGCACGACCAGATGAGCCAGTGGCGCGTCTTCCTTGAGCGTCGAGTCGACGCCAACAATATCAGGCGTTGCTGAAAACGCCCGGCCAATGCGAGCCGCGAGTTGTTGTCTGCCCGCCTCGTCAGGGCCATAAACCTCGGCCACAAGCGGACTTAAAACCGGTGGTCCAGGAGGCACTTCGACCATCTTCACCCGCGCCTGGTGGCGGGCTCCGATCGCATCGAGTTGAGGTCGCAGGCGTTGGGCAATCGCGTGACTCTTGTCGCTTCGCTGGTGTTTATCGACCAAGGTGACTTGCAGGTCACCCTGGTCCGTGTCAGAACGCAGATAGTACTGGCGTACCAGACCGTTAAACGTGATTGGGCTGGCTGTACCAACGTATCCCTGAAGATGGGTTACCTCCGGCTGTTTGGCGAGAAAGGCGCCCATTTCGTGAAGTGCCGCGGCAGTTGACTCCAGTGGCGTACCAGCTGGCATTTCAACCACGACCTGAAACTCGCTCTTGTTGTCAAAGGGCAGCATTTTGAGTACGACCCATTGGACAAGTGTCAAGCCCACGGAAAGTAGCAGTGCCACCAAAATACCGGCCAGCAGCAGCCAGCGCTTACGGGCGCTTTCAAGTAAAGGTGTCAGGGTTCGCGTAAAGAAATGCTGCAATGCAGGCCCTAAACCCTTGGCTTTTGGGCTGTTTGGCGCGTCACCCTCATGACTGTGAGCCTTCATGAGTTTGAGTGACAACCACGGTGTCACGGTGAAGGCAATTGCCAGCGATATCGCCATGCCCAGACTGGCGTTGATCGGAATTGGACTCATGTACGGCCCCATCAGTCCACTTACAAATGCCATGGGCAGTAGCGCTGCAATGACGGTGAGCGTCGCCAGAATGGTGGGGCCACCCACTTCGTCCATTGCGCCGGGAATGATTTGTGCGAGCGATTTTTCCGGGAAAAGCTGCTGGTGGCGGTGAATATTTTCGACCACAACAATAGCGTCATCTACCAGAATGCCGATGGAAAATATCAATGCAAACAAGCTCACGCGATTGAGCGTGAAGCCCCATGCCCAGCTTGCAAACAGTGTTGCCGTCAATGTAAGGATGACTGCGCCGCCCACAATCACGGCTTCACGGCGTCCCAGCGCCAGCCCGACCAGAAGAATGACCGAACCCGTGGCGAAGGCAAGCTTCTGGATTAGTTTGTTGGCTTTTTCAGCCGCGGTCTCACCGTAATTTCGGGTCACGGTGGTTTC
>JAHEBY010000437.1 GCA_024642025.1 Comamonadaceae bacterium
TTTGTGCGCCCATGGGGTTGCCACGCAGGCGGCTGGCGCGCTCCGTGTCTGCCAGATACTCTGCGGCCCATTCGCGTTTGCCGTTCTCGCGGATGGCCACGTATTCCATTTCAGGGGTGATGATGCCTTTGCGGGCATAGTGCATCTGACTCACATTGGCACCAGACTTGGCGCGGCGCGGCGTGCGCTGCAAACGTGCAGCCTGTGCTCGCAGTGCAGCAATGCGCTGGGCTTCCCGCTCCTCATGCCGGGTGCCATCGTCCAGCGCCATGCGCTCCCGGCCTGAATAAACCTCGGTGTCGCCGCGCGCTTCAATCCATGGTGTGCGCGGTGTTGGCAGGCCTCGGCGCACGTCGATGGTGGTTGCCGCTTCGGTATAGGGGCCGGAGGTGTCGTACAAGGTGGCGCTTTCGCCATTTGAGAGCGTCACCTCGCGCATGGGCACACGCACCTGCGGGTGCAGTTGCCCTGGTGCATACACTTTTTGCGAGGCCGGGAAGGGCTCGCGGGTAAGCGTCAGCATTTCCGCAAAATTCGGGGGGAGCTTGTCTGGAGCATTCATCAGGGCCATCCTTTGGAGTAACGGTGTTCAAAACACGGGTGCTCCGGAAGGGATGGCCTGACTGTTTGCGGGCGCTGGCCCCCATGGGGATCAGGCAGAGTCTGGCAGCTCTTCTTACGTCGGTACGAACCGATTCAAGTTCACGGGTTTGGGTCTGACCATCTCAGCAACCCACCATCATTGGTGTGTTGCACCCCGGAGCGAGGAGGAGTATAGCGCCTGTTTTACTTGTGCAAGTTTCTTGACGAGGTGTTGCGTCGCGGCATCGGTCAACGGTAGCCAATCAGCCGCCCCAGGCTGAGCGCCATCAACCAGCACAACAGCGACACGCCGCAGGCGAGTCGCACGCCGTTAGCGGGCCGGTTGTTGGCTACTGCCATGCTCCAAGCTGCGCTGCGGTGCAGCAAGGCGATGTTCAGCAGCGCAAGCCCGATGAAAGTCAGCTTGAGCTGGAACAGTGTGTTGAAAGCATAGTCCAGCGGACGCGCGATAAACAGCAACAGCCCCGCGCATACCGCAAGCGCAAAGCCACCGCGCGCCGTCGGCAGCAGGGTGGTGGCCAACACCGAAACTGCCGGAGACGCACGCCGCCGCAGGATGCGAAAGTCCAGAATCACAATTGGCCCGACCAACAGCGCAATGCCCACGATGTGTAGCGTGTTGACGAGTGGGTACAACCAATCCGAGGCACGCAAGGTGCCAGACAGCGCGCTGTGTTCCAGCGCTGTGAAGATTGGCAGCAACGAACTCACGCCGTCATCACGCGATTTCTGGGGTAGGGCGGCTACTTCTTGCCGTCTGGCAGGCGTTCAGGGTAAAGGTCAAATTTTTTGCCGTCGATGATGATGCGCTCGGCCTTCATGCGCTTTTCCTTCGGGTCGGACGAGCGCTTGCCAACCAGCGTCAGCGTCACGCCCTTGGCGAACATCGCGTCAGTCAGGCCAGCCTGTTCATTGCGCCAGGGTTGACCCACCTCCACCAGCCACTTCGAACCCTCGGCATCCATCGTCAAAACACCGTGCGGATTGCCCAGCACGGCCTTCTCAAGCCGGGCCGTCAGCTCAAACTGGCCATCGTCCGTCCAGCGCCAGCCATGGTGCGCAAAGGCCACGCCGGTGGTGGTGGCTATCAACAGGAGTGCGGTGAGGAAGTGGCGGAACAGGCGAGGAGTGTGCGGCAGGTGGCGCGTTGGCATGGGGCCTCCGGGGGCAAAGCGTAAAAATAAATTCTAGGCACGGGGCGTGGGGCGGTCAAACGCGTGGTCGCCAATCCCATTGGGTCGGTGAGGTTGGCGTCGCTGCCGAAGTGCGAACCATTCGACCATTACCTTTGAAGGCCGCTTTGCGGGCGAGAGCGAACATATACGTCGTGCCTGCGGATGGCTCTTCAGGGCCAAAAGCGGCACTTCCCGAATGACTGCTATCGAACAGTAGACTGACGTAAGTTCAAAGCTATCGTTCTTCGGCGGCAACCGCTCAAATTTCGACACCGGAACTCCGCCGACTCCGGACACTTGCCTCGCTCGACAGCAGACACTAGATCGGCGCCGCTTCACTACGCGACAACCGAAGGGAGTTGCTGCTGACAGAAGTCAAGGTAGGCCCTGACGATTGACGACGGATGTCGGTGCGACGGATAGAGCAGGTGAATCTGGAATTCTGGCATTGGTTTGTTTGGCAGCAAGGCGATGAGTTCGCCCGTCCGCAAACCTTGCGCTGCGAGAAACGGCGGCAACTCTGTCACAACGTCGCCCGCCAAAGCCCGCATGCGCAGATGCGCATAGTCATTGGTCGTGAATACATTGGGCGGCGCAATCGTGTCGTCCCCCAGGTGCCATTGGGCTGCGGCATTGGCACCGGGCGCCCACGTCGCACAGGGAAAGCGATGCAGTGCCTCTACCGTATCTGGCAAGCCCAAGCGATCAATTAGTGTGCGCCCCGCCACCAGCACGTGTCGGTAGGCGAGCATACGCTTGGCCACCATGGTTTCATGCACGATGGTGCCGACGCGCAGTGCCACGTCAATGCCATCCTCCACCAAGTCGACCCGACGCTCGGTACTGAAGACGTGCAACTGGATTTCGGGGTAACGCTGTTGAAACACTGCGAGGAGGTCCCAC
>JAHEBY010000065.1 GCA_024642025.1 Comamonadaceae bacterium
GACCGTATTGGCGGCATGGAATTGGCGGGCGTGTATTGCACGCTGTGCGGTGCCCTGGTGCTGTACGACGTCACCGTCAACGGCGTGCAGCACGAACTTGGCACCAGCGGGTTTTTGTACCGCTCAAACAAGCTCATGTATGACGAGGCCACCAAGTCGCTGTGGTCAACGCTGACGGGTTCGCCCGTGGTTGGCCCGTTGGTGGGCAAGGGCATTGAACTCAAGGCGTTGTATGTGGTGACCACCACATGGAGAGAGTGGCGGATGCGACACCCGGACACGCGGGTGCTGTCGCTGGACACCGGCTACCAGCGCAACTACGACGAGGGTGTGGCCTATCGGGATTACTTCAGCACGGATGCGCTGATGTTCAATGTGCCGAGGCCGGACAACCGGCTGGCCAACAAAGCAGAAGTTCTGGCCTTGCGTCTGCCGCAGGTGCCGAATGAGACGTTGGCTATTGAGGCAGAGCTGCTGGCCAGTCGCCCCGTTTATCAAGCGAGCCTGGGCGAGGTCCGCTTTGTGGTGCTGACGGACGCAAGCGGTGCCAATCGCGTTTATGAAGCCAAAGACAACAACTTTCTCAAGTGGGATCAAAGTGCCGCTGTGCGCGACGCAGCTGGCCTTCAGTGGCGCATAGATGAAACCGCGCTGACAGGTCCCGCGGGTCAGCGTCTCAAAAGGTTGTCGGCACACCGGGCCTTCTGGTTTGGCTGGCATGCGGCGTTCCCGGCCACCCGGCTCATCCAGCGCCAATAGTTGTTGCAGAATGCATTGAACTTTTTAAAGGAACCTATCCGATGCGAACCCAAGCCCTCATGCCGCGCTACCCCGTGCCTGCCCTCAATGTTGCCCTCACTGCGGGTGATCGCTTTGTGCTGGGCGCTGCGCCTGGCGAGAAGTTTGATCTGCTGGTGTTTTACCGGGGCCTGCATTGCCCGATCTGCGCCAAATACCTGCTTGAGCTGGAGCGACTCGCGCCGGAATTCAAGTCGCGTGGCGTGCAAGTGGTGGCGATTAGCAGCGACGACGCAGACCGGGCAAAGCAGATGGCCGACAAGGTGAATGCCTCCGCCGTCAAGTTTGGCTACGGTTTGAGCTTGCGTAGCGCCCGCGAATGGGGCCTTTATGTCAGCACCTCGCGCGGCAAAACGTCTATAGGCATTGAAGAGCCTGCGCTGTTCAGCGAACCCGGTGTTTTTATCGTCCGTCCTGATGGCACCCTGTATTACGGGGCAGTGCAGACCATGCCGTTTGCTCGTCCGCAATTTCAGGACCTTCTGGGGGCCATTGACTTTGCTGTGGCCAAGGACTACCCGGCCCGCGGCGAATACACCGGCGAAGTCTAAGCACCCTTGCCGGCACAGGTGCCAGTTGCGCGGCTATTTGGCGCGCATTCCCTGTACCAGTGCGCCCAAGGCGATGCCGGCCAACGCCCACAACAGACTCCAGTTACCCGTACCCAAGCCTGCAATGGCCGGGCCAGGGCACACGCCACACAGTCCCCAACCCACACCAAACAATGCGGCACCGAGCGCGGTGTCGCGGTTCCAGATACTAGGGTGCCGGTGAAAATGATCGTCCAGCACGGGCTTGCGCATGATGCGTGGCGCCAGCGCGTAGACCAGTGTCACCACCAGCAGTGCACCGCCCATCACCAGCATGAGCCCAAAGTCTGAAAAACGCAGAAAGCTCAACACCACCTCGGGCCGGATCATGGTGGAATAGGAGAGCCCAAAACCGAACAGAACGCCCGCAGCCAGTGTGGAAATCGTGCTCGCCAGGGTGTTGACCCTATTGGCGCGGATTCCATTGGCACTTGTGTCAGCCGCGCTACTTGCAGCCGTATTCATGCTAGCCACCTTGCCACCAGATTGGCGGTCAAGAACGCAGTTGCCATAAACGTCAGAACTGCCATCAGAGAAGGCCATTGCAGCGAGCCAATGCCACAAATGCCGTGCCCGGATGTACAACCGTTACCCAGCCGGGCGCCATAGCCCACCAACAATCCGCCGATGAGCAACTGCCATGGTGGAACGGCGGTCGTTTCGCGCGCGCCGTTCGCGAACATCAACCACCACAGCAAAGCACCTGCGATCAAGCCGGCAGCGTAAACCAGACGCCAGCTACGCGAATCTACAAACCGCGGTTGCTGAAAAAATGCTCGCCGCACAAAGAACGACCATGTGCTTGAAAAAACCGTGCTCATGCCACCAATACGGCCCGTCAATACAAACAGCAGCGACGTACCCGCGCCAATGCACAAACCGCCCAGCAGGTAATGCTGCCAGCCCAGCGGAAAAAGAGAAAGAAAGGTATTCATGGAGCGAGATTATCCGTGGGAGTCAGTTTTTTTCAGGATGACCAGCGCGATACCACCCAGAATGGCAAATGACGCGAACACCATGGGCCAAGTCAGCGCTTCGCCGATGAACATGACGCCACCGATGGCTGCAATCACCGGCACACTCAATTGAACCGTGGCGGCATGGGTGGAGGCGAGTGCCGGCAGAGCCTGATACCAAATCGCGTAACCTACACCCGATGCGAGCGCACCCGAGGCAATGGCATACAGGATTCCACCGCCATCCAGCGACATATTGCCCAACATCAGGAGGCTCAGCGCCAGTGTCATGGGCGCGGCACGCAGGAAGTTGCCAGCCGTTACCGCGGTGGGGCTTCCACCGGCACGATCCTTCACCGCCTTGCCACGCAGTGAGTAAACGCCCCAAGCCATTCCGGCGCACAACATCGAGAGGGAAGCCGGCAGGCTGGGTGTTGCGAGGCCGGGAAGCATCAGCACCACCAGACCGCCGAGTGCCAACCCGAAGCCCAGCACTTGCAATGCCCGTAAACGCTCACCGCGGTAAATACCGTAGCCGACCATGGTGACCTGCACGGCACCAAACAGCAACAACGCACCTGTCGCGGCAGGCATGCTGATGTAGGCAAATGAAAATCCGGCGGCGTAAACAAACAATGCCACGGCAGAGAGCCAATTGCCCGAAAGCGTTTTTCCGGCCAGGCCCGTTGAAGCGCTGGTTCGCCTTTGCCACTGCACCACAAGCCACAGCATGCAAGCCCCAGACATCAGCCGAATCGTCGTGAAGCTGGCGGCGTCGATGGCCGTATGTTTCAAGGCCATTCGGCACAACAGCGAATTGCCGGCAAAGGCCAGCATGGCCATGGAGACCAGAAGAATCAGCCGTAGTGGCGGCATGGGGATTGGTGAGTTAAGGGTAGATGACCGCCTGTCAGGCGGCGATGAATAGCGCAGGGTCTACCATGGTGCGGTTCAGCATAACGCCCCAATGCAAGTGGGGTCCGGTAACGCGGCCGGTCGCGCCCACGGCGCCCACACGCTCGCCAGCGCTTACGCTTTCACCGGGCTTGACGGCCGTAGCGCTCAAGTGGCAAACCATGCTCAACAGCCCACCGCCATGGTCCAGCCAAATCGTATGGCCGTTGAAAAAATAGTCACCGACGTCAATGACGCGGGCGGCCATGGGCGCAACGACTGGTGTGCCTGTAGCGGCGGCTATATCCATGCCACTGTGCGGGCTCCGTGCCTGGCCATTGAATACGCGGCGCAAGCCAAACGAGCTGGAGCGCCGCCCCGGCGTGGGCACCTGCATGGCCTGCGTCAACATGTTCGAGGGCGCATCAGTGAATGTGGCCATCACCTGCTCCTGGTGGATACGCTCACGCTCGTAGCGGGCCTGATCTTCAGGTGAGAGATCCACCTTGCCCGGGGCCACCGTCAGACGCTGCTCGCGGTACCGTTTGGGCGCGATGACATAGGCAATCTTGCGCCTGGCGCCATCGGCGCCTGCCTGCACAGTAATGTTCGCGGTACCCGGCTTTATGGCCAGGCCAATGCCAACCAGCGCAGTCCATTCAATTTCATCGCCCACCACAAGCAGAGGGCGCGCGTCACCTGCGTTGTCAATAAAAGCAGAGGGCCTCGCAGGTGCAGGCCCGAGCGAAAGCCGTGCCACACCGCCCGGAACCTGAAGTGCGTTGGGCCAAAGACCAGGCGACACATCAGCAGCTTTGGCGGTTGAGGCAGTGGCGGCAGAACCTGATTGCGCGCGCCATGCCAACGCACCCGCAGCGGCCAGCATGGCGGCGCGTCGAGTCAGGCCAGGATAATGATTAATTGGAATCTGAACCCCTTTAAATGTTGGCTTCAGCCTTCGCGTGCAGTTTCGCGGCGATGTATTCGCCGTGCGTCACATGGAGCAGGCCCGCGATTTTGCTGATGAGATGGTTTTCATTGTGGTCAAGATGGGCATCGGCATAGGCCACTTGCCACATGAGCTCAATCACCCTGATTTTTTGCGCCTGGGTGAATTGTTCATTCATGCGGCTCGTGAAGCTGAAGTAGTCGTTTGCGCCTTTCGCCGTTTGTGTCGCCAGTGCCATCAACTGCTCTATTTCGTCCTGGGTCAGGTCAAACTTTTGACGCAGCGCGGCCATGGTCGCCGCTTCTTCAAGCTCGCCAACCGAGTTGTCTGCCCGCATTACCTCAACCAGCAACACGGCCGTGGCCAGTTGAAGCGCGTGCTCGGTCTGAGCGGGCGTCGCAACACGGTTCGGTGCGGCAATGGAATCGATAAAGCCTTTAAGAGCGTTGAACACGGTACATCTGCATGTGAACGAAGATCGAGGCATAGTATAGGTATTCAAAGTGCTAAGGGTCGTCGAACTACCCAATGACCCGTCGCGTTACAGTGTGCTGATGGAATCGGAAATCCCTGCTGGTCAACCTGAAGGTGGTCGCTCGAAAGTTGGTGCGGGGGTGCTCGTGGCCGGGGCCATTGCACTGCTGCTGGGGGTCGGTGGTTCGTTTGTTGTTAACCGGCTATTGACGCATACGTCCATGGAAACGCAGACGAAGGTCACTGCCTCGGGTTTGCCGGTGGTGATGCGCAGCAACGGGGGTCTGCTGGAGATTTCGACGGTGACCGTGCATGAGCGTTTTACACGTACTGACACCAAAGCTTTCTGGGGCATCCCGCTGGGTACTACGGTGTCCATCATTCAGGTGCCGGCCACGTACCGTTACCACATCGAAATGGCCAAGGAGTGGCCGATTCAGATAGAAACCCGGGCTGATGGAAGCCGCGTTGCCACGGTGCATGCAGCAGAGGTAAAGCCATCGCTGCCGGTCGCGATTGACACGGCAAAGATGGAAAAATACAGCCAGAGTGGCTGGGCGCGTTTCAATAAGGATGAGAATCTCTCGACGCTTGAACAATCCGTCACGCCCGAACTGCAAAAACGCGCCAATCTGAGTGCGGTTCGCCAACTCGCCATGGATGCTGGCCGGCAAACCGTCCGCGAGTTTGTGACCACCTGGCTCCTCAAGGAGCAGGCCTGGAAACGTGATCCGGCCTATCAGGTAAATGTTCTTTTTCCGGGTGAGTCGGGTGCGCCAATATTGGCCATGCCAAACCTCTGACGGGGCTGTCGCCGCGAGGTACCATATGCAGGATACAACCCTGACACAAATTTTTCCTCTTTGAAAACCACTCCACTTGTTCCGGAAGGCATGATGCCGGCGCGAAAAGGCGTCGATGCGCGCGTGGCGTTTCAGTCCAGCTTTACACAATGTGTGGTGGCGCTTCGTAGGGCGCTGGCTACTACCCCGTTGGGCATTTTGCTTGCGATCTGGTTTTGCTGGGGTCGCGTACCGCCTGACCACATCAGCTTATGGGCAGGTGGCTTTGCCGTGATCTGGTTGATCTGTTTGTGGCTGTTGATGCGGATCGCGCGTGAGGGAAGTGATGCCAGCCGCCACGTTGCGCACCTGTATTGGGTGGCTGGTCTGGATGGCCTGGCGTGGGGTTCAATCAGTTGGTTTTTGATGGGTGAGAGCCCTGTGCTGGACGCTCTTTTGACCGCGCTTTTGTGTGGTGTCGGGGCCGTCAACGCGCCGGTTTACATCACGTTTATCCGGGCCTATTACGTGCAGGCAGGCAGTATGTGGATTGTTGCCATGAGCGGCCTTTTGCTCATCGTCAACCATCCAAGCATCGTCAATTATGGTGTCGGCTTTACGTTGTTTCTCGTTTTGATGACGTATTACATGACGGGCGTTGCCAAGCGTGTTTTTGAAGGCATCCAGCTGCAGCTGGCCAATGCCACACTGGCCGCACAGCTCAGCGTGGCACTACAGGCCGTTCAGCTTGACGCAGCCACCGATACGCTGACCGGCCAGGGCAACCGGCGCGCGCTGGATGAGCTTCTGTCCCGTCAGCTCCGCATGTCGGAGAAGAGCGGGCGCCCGTTCTCCGTTCTCATGCTGGATATTGATTTTTTCAAGAAGATCAATGACACCCACGGGCACATGATCGGAGACGACACCCTACGCGCGTTTGCAGTCCGTGTGCGCGAGCATTTGCGTCAGGGCGACGTATGCGCGAGGTTTGGTGGTGAGGAGTTTGTGGCCGTGTTACCCGGTGCCCGGCTCGAGGTAGCCCTTGAAGTGGCAGAGCGCCTGCGTGCGGGCGTGGCAGATACGCCGTTGCTCACATCGCCGTTGATCAGTGTCACGGTCTCAATTGGGGCAGCCACGCTGGCTCCCGGCCAGACGCTGGATGAGCTGCTTGGCTCGGCGGATCGCGCGGTTTATGCAGCCAAGAGCGGTGGGCGAAATCAGGTTCAAGCAGGAACCTGAGCGGCCCGCATTGCGCCGTCAATGCACCACAAACTCGTAAGCCACTTCTTCACTCTCCACCATATCCAGAATGTCGTCCAGCGCGTCGTCGTCTGCTGCGCTGGTCCAGGTTTCTTCCGGGTCCGTAGCAAACAAAGGCTCAATCGCCAGGTCCAGAAACTGACCGTTGGGCAGCTTCAGCACGGGTGTGCCCTCAGAGGTTTCAACCAGTTCCCAGTCTTCGGGGACCGACATTTCAAGTTTGATGGTGACGTGTAGTTTTTTCATGGCGGACCCCTGCGTGTTCGGTAATATGCGCTTTATGAACCCACAAGGTTACTCCAAAGAGAAGCTCGCCACGCCCAGTAAAGAAGCCATTGCGGAACTGCCCCCGTTTGACCGCCTGGGGCTGGACCGCATTTCGCTGGTCAACACCGCCGCGCAGGCACGCGAGGCCTATGCCCGGCTGGTTGACGCACCCGCCTGGGGATTTGACACTGAGTCCAAACCAACTTTCCAGGTGGGTGAGGCTTCCACCGGCCCGCATGTGCTGCAACTGGCCACACCCGAGCGCGCCTGGGTGTTCCAGTTGCACGACCCGCATTGCAGCGCCGTAGCCGCCGAACTGCTGGCGCTGAGTGGCATTGACAAGGCAGGTTTTGGGCTGGGCGACGACAAAAAGCGCATTGTGCAAAAGCTGGGCCTGGAGCCGCAGGGCGTGCTGGAGCTCAATACCGTTTTTCACCAGCGCGGCTACCGAAAAGACATGGGCGTAAAAGGGGCAGTGGCCGTGCTCTTCAACCAGCGCTTCATCAAATCCAAAAAGGCCGCCACCAGCAACTGGGCCAATCTCCGGTTGACCGAGGCGCAACTGGTGTATGCGGCAAATGATGCCTACGCAGCCATTCGGGTGTTCAATGCGTTGAGTTGAGTTGACCTGTATTTGAGCATTGGCGACCCTGGCTTGAGATGGGGAGCAATTGCGGTGTCGGCAAATCAGCGTTTGGGCCGGCTGGGCTCGGCTGAAGCTTGCAACAGTCGGCCAAGTGACTTTCGTTACATCAATAGTGGCGCATCTCCTCCAATCGGAGGATGAAAACCGTGGTTCCCAGTTTCAAAATAAGTCTGGTGAGTCTCGAACACCAGCCTCTTTTGGGGCGTTCACTTTTCATACAGTCCGTGGCTCGCTATCGTTCCGGTATCGCGCGACAACGGTGCCGGCCTCTATCTCTAACGTTTGTATGAACAGATGGGAGAAATTGAAATGCGCAAGGAGAAAACCATGGAACTCAAAAGCTATGCCCGCTATTTTTCAAAGCCCGAGAAAAACGATCCCGAACTCGGCGCCCTGAAGCTGCTCCCCGGTGTATGGAAAGCCAAAGGCACCGGCTGGAACATGATTGCCCTGCCGTTTGCCACGGCCCCTAGCCCGCTCAACTACCGGCTGTTGCTCAACCAGTATGACGAAGAACTTCAATTCGACCTGGTCGACAAAGCCGTCGCCAACCGCGGCATTGCATTTGGGGGAACCCCAGTGCAGTCTGATCAGTTCGTTGTCACGCTCGACTACGTTCAGAAGATTACGCAAGTTGCGGCAGAAGACTTCCCGGTGAGCAACAAGGCGGGTGCCCCGGGCATCGGCATTCACCACGAGCCGGGTCTGTGGCTACTGATGACCAACGAAATCATCGACGGCCTCGACATCGCCCGGCTTTCCACCATTCCCCACGGCGACTCGGTGCTGGCGCTGGGCAAGAGCGGCTCGTCCGCCGGTGCCTCAACCATCCCCGGTGTAAATGGTTTGCCAGTGGGTGTGGGTAGCGACCTGAACGGCAACCCCTACCTGGCGCCCTACAAAAAGTTTCACGACAACCCGTTCAAAGGTACCGTCAACGTCGCCGCGTTTCCTGGCTTCGATCCCACGCAACCGGAGAAGCTGCTGGTCCTGGCCAACCAGGGGGTGGACATTGCGAACACCACGACGCTCACAGTGGACACCACCACGCCCACAGGCGGCATTACCAACATACCGTTTGTGGTGAAGCAGGCCAATGCTGCTTCCATGAAGTCCACCTTCTGGATTCAGGAGCTGAAGGAAAAAGACGTGAACGGAGACCCCGTGTTACGCCTGCAGTATTTGCAGGTGGTCATGCTGGACTTCTTCCCCCGGCGCGACGGGTTGCCTGGCCCCATCCGCTGGCCACATGTGAGCATCAACACGCTCACGAAAGACGTGGTGGCCAGTGAGAAGGTCTACAAGTAAGGGTTGAGGAGAACGCCAGCTCTGCACGCCCTTAGCCGTGCAGGCTGTCCATCTCCCAGGCCTTGAGCAGTTTGGGCACGAGCAGTTTCCAGTCTTGCACGCCGGCTTCTTGCGCCCAGGCGTTGTAGCTGCCTTCCAGCTCCTTCTTTAATACCGCGTTTCCGGGGGTCAGGTCATTGAGCTCGGTGCGGTCCTGCTCCATGTCATACAGCTCCCAGGGCTGGCCAAACTTGCGCACCAGCTTCAGGTTACCCTGCCGAATGGCGCAATTGCCCTCGTGCTCCCAGGCAATCGGCTGGTCACGGGTCCAGCGCCTGCCTTGCAGCAGCGGCATGAAGCTTTCGCCATCCGGCGCCTGCACTGCGCGCTCGCCCACGGTGGCAGCCAGTCTGGTGCCCGTTACCTCCATGATGGTGGGCAGGATGTCAGACACATGGCAGGGCTCGTGCGAAATGCTCGCTTGCTGCATATGCGCGGGCCATTGCACCACCAGCGGCGTTGATATGCCGCCCTCGTGCACCCAGTGCTTGAACGAGCGAAACGGCGCGTTGGACACGTTGGCCCACGGCAGGTCGTAGCTCATGTAGGTGAGCGGGCCGCCCGGGCGCAGGCTGGGGCGGTTGCCCATTTCAATCTTGCGCCCGTCGTTGTGCACGTCGGGCATGAACTTGGCCCAGCCATCTTCGGCCATGAATTCGGCGCAACCCCCGTTGTCTGACAAGAACATGATCACCGTGTTGTCAAATTGCCCGAGGCGCTTGAGCGTCTCCACCACCCGACCGATGGACTGATCCATGCGGTCCACCATGGCCGCAAACACAGCCATACGGCTGGCTTCCCAGCTCTGGTGTTTCACGTCAGACCAGGCGGGCGCCTCGGTGTCGCGCGGCGAAATGGCCCAGCGGTGCTGCAGCACTCCACGGGCCAGCATCTCTTCGTGCCTGGCG
>JAHEBY010000438.1 GCA_024642025.1 Comamonadaceae bacterium
CATCGAGATGCTGGGGCAGGATGCGGTTGCGCTGCTTGACCATTTGCAGCTGCAACGCGTGGATTTTTGTGGCTTGTCGATGGGCGGTATGACGGGCATGTGGTTGGGCGTTCATCATCCACATCGGATCCGGCGCTTGGTACTTTGCAACACGGCTGCCAAATTGGGCACGCCCGAGATATGGAATGCCCGACTGGGCGTGCTGGCGCGCGACGGCATGTCTGGAATGACGGCATCCATTCTTGACCGCTGGTTTACCAAGGGCTTTCAGAATCGGTCGGCGCATGTGGTTGACAGGGTGCGCGGCATGCTGATGGCGACAACGCCAAAAGGCTATGAGGCCAACGCCATAGCCGTGCGAGACATGGATCAGCTGGATAGTCTCTCCGCGATTGATCTCCCAACGCTAGTGATTGCGGGACGCTACGATGGATCTACGCCGCCCGAGCTTGGCCGCGACGTTGCGCAGCGGATTGCCGGCGCCCGCTATGTGGAGCTGGATGCCGCTCACCTGTCAAATATGGAGCAGGCTGGTGCATTTACGGCGACATTGATGGACTTTCTGAACGATGGCGGCATGCAGGAGGCCGCCAGATTCGAAGCGGGGTTGCTCACCCGCCGTGCGGTGCTGGGAGAAGCGTATGTCGAGCAAGCACTGAGCCGCCGCACCGACTTTACGCGTGAGTTTCAGGACATGGTGACCCGTCATGCCTGGGGCGAAGTGTGGTGCCGCCCCGGGTTGGACCGGCACACGCGATCGCTCATGACCGTCGCCATGCTGATCGCGCTCAATCGCCCTGATGAACTCAAACTGCATTTGCGGGGAAGTTTGAGCAACGGGGTCAGCGCCGACGAACTCAAGGAACTGATCATGCACGCCGCGGTTTACTGCGGGATTCCTGCTGCCCTGTCCGCCATGCACCTGGCGTCAGAGGTGTTGAGTGCGGCGCCGAAAACCTAGTGGATACTTTTCTGTGGCATTCTCTGGAAGAGCGCTGCGATATATAAGAAATGTGCCTTTAGCCCCCGTTAAATATGCATTTATAGCTATATAAATGATAGTATTCAGGTTGACCACGATCTGTCAAATAGCGCCATCGATACGCAATTGACGGATGGCTGCAGCTTCAAGCCCCAGCTCGTGAAGAATGGCGTCGGTGTGCTCGCCAACGGCGGGTACGGGGTCCATGCGGTAGTCAAAAGCCTTGTTGCGCCCAGGTGGCAATAGCGCAGGAATGTCGCCAGCCGGTGAGCCGACCTCTTGCCAGCGGTCGCGGGCTTTCAATTGCGGGTGCGCCCAAAGTCCCGCCATGTCGTTGACGCGGGCGTTCGCTATTTTGGCCCTGTCCAGCCGCGTCACAAGCTCGGGTGCCGTCAGTGTTTTAAAGCAGGCGCCGATTCGCGCTGACAATTCGCTACGGTTGTCGTTTCGGCACGCATTGCTGGCAAAGCGTGGGTCGATGGCAAGAGCGGAATCTTCCAGCACAACGTCACAAAACATTCTCCATTCGCGTTCATTTTGCAAACCCAGCATGACGCTGCCGCCGTCACCCGTTTCAAACGGGCCATACGGATAGATGCTGGAGTGTGATGCCCCGGTGCGTGGCGGCGGCGCGGCGCCGTCAAATGCGTAGTACATGGGGTAACCCATCCACTCGGCCAGCGCCTCCAGCATGGAGACGTCAATATGAGAACCCAGCCCGGTTTTTCCACGTAGAAGCAGCGCTGAAAGTACGCTGCTGTAGGCATACATGCCGGCGGCAATATCGGCAACCGAGTTGCCCGCTTTGCTGGGCGTTTCGGGCGTGCCGGTCACAGTTAAAAACCCCGCTTCGCTCTGGATCAGCAGGTCGTAAGCCTTTTTGTCCCGATACGGGCCGTCGTCTCCATAGCCAGAAATATCGCACACGATGAGTTTCGTATGGAGCGCATGCAATGCCTCAAAAGCCAAGCCCATTCGCGCAGCGGCGCCAGGGGCGAGGTTTTGCACCAACACATCCGCCTTGGCCAGCAACTGCATCAGTACTGCCAGAGCTTTCGGCTGCTTGAGGTCCAGTGTCAGGCTCTCCTTGGAGCGGTTGGTCCAGACAAAGTGCGAGGACAGGCCCTTGACGCGCGTGTCGTAGCCACGGGCAAAGTCGCCCGCGCCCGGGCGCTCCACCTTGATCACGCGCGCACCCAGGTCCGCGAGCTGGCGGGTACAAAATGGTGCAGCAATGGCGTGCTCGAGTGAAACGACGGTGATGCCGTCAAGTGGCCGTGTCATCAGAGTCGACTCAAAAGGATCGGGGCAGGCCGAGGATGTGCTCGGCCACGTAGGAATAGATTAAATTCGTGGAAATCGGTGCCACCTGGTACAGGCGTGTCTCGCGGAACTTGCGCTCCACGTCGTATTCGGTGGCAAACCCAAAGCCGCCGTGGAACTGTATGCAGGCGTTGGCCGCTTCCCAGCTTGCCTTGGCGGCCAGGTGTTTCGCCATATTGGCTTGCGGACCACTGGGCAACCCGGCGTCAAACAGTTCGCACGCCTTGTAACGCATGAGGTTGGCGGCTTCAACCTCCATATAGGCGTCGGCAATCGGAAACTGCACCCCCTGGTTTTGCCCGATGGGCCGGCCAAAGACTACGCGCTCGTTTACATATTTGGTGACACGGTCCAGAAACCAATA
>JAHEBY010000439.1:0-679 GCA_024642025.1 Comamonadaceae bacterium
AACGTCATTTTTGATCAATCTTTACCCTTGAATTATCCCTGCAAGCGCGCTGATGCTGCAGATCGGGGGTAAAGCGGGACGAGACAGGACGAGCCTGCGTGCAGGCTCAGCCCTGACGCCAGGGCAGACCGTGATGACGCCAGCCGCCAAGACGGCCACGATGGGCGTGCGAATCGGGGTCACCTTCAAAGCCTTCCAGAATGTTGTAGGCCACAAGACCCAGTTCAGTGGCGCGCTTTGCTGCGGCAATCGAGCGCATGCCGCTGCGACACAGAAGAACAACTTTCTTGCCGGGCGGAACGGCAGCGCGCAGGCCATCGTCGAAGCCGGGATTCATGGCCATGCCAGGCCACTGCTTCCAGGCCAGGGGAACCGCATCGGGTACGAAGCCGACCCATTCGCGCTCGGCATCGGTTCGTACATCAATCAGTACGGCCTCGCCGGATTTCCACCATTTGTAGGCGAGCTGGGGCGAAACGTCGCCAGCGTAGCCTTGCGCTGCACGCACTGCCAACAAGGCACCACCGCCTGCGTCATGGCGCAGGCCTGAAGTGAGGTTGGCCGGAACGGCTTCATCAATCCGCCGAGGTTTTGGCAGGTTGAGCGCCGCCATGATGGCCTGGAATTCTGACAGGGGCTTGCCGGCGACACGGGCGTTGCCGGCCTTTTCCGCTCCAAT
>JAHEBY010000439.1:689-2667 GCA_024642025.1 Comamonadaceae bacterium
GTGGGTTCGGCCCTGATAGTCGTGGCCTGGCCAGACAAGGGTGTCGTCGGGCAACGCAAACAAAACCTGTGTCAGGCTTTGATACAGCGCCTCGGAACTGCCGGATTGGAAGTCGGTGCGCCCGCAGCCATTGATCAACAGGGTATCGCCCGTGAAAACGTGGCGATGTCCGTCCGATTGCCAGACATAACTCATGCTGCCTGCCGTGTGGCCCGGGGTTTCCAGGGCGTGGATTTCCTCCTTGCCGAACTTGAGGACGCTACCGTTCTTCAACTGCACAGCCGCCGTCGTGATGCCGCAGGCCGCCGGGGCCGCTGTCTGGGCGCCCGTGTGCTCCGCAAGCTGGGCGGCACTCGTGATGTGGTCTGCATGGGCGTGGGTTTCCACGGCCCAAAGGAGCTTGAGGCCGTACTCCTGGAATACGGCAAGGTCGCGCTCGACCTGCTCATCCACAGGATCGATGACCAGTGCTTCCCGGGTTACGTCATCGAACAGCACATAGGTGTAAGTACTGGATGCAGGGTCAAAAAGCTGGATGGGTTTCATGCGGCACAACAGAGAGGTTTGTGAATCGGCGTGTTCAACGCAGAATCAGAACTCTAAAGGATTTTCAGACCGGTCGTATCAGCCGGCCGTGTGCTCCGCAGGACCATCATGTCAACGGCTAAACGATTTTGACGCCCAGGTTCGGCAGTCCGTCGATGTGCATTTCGATCATGTCGCCGGGAACCACCGGGCCGACATTCTCCGGCGTGCCCGAATAGATGATGTCGCCGGGAAACAGTTCAAACGCCTCCGACAATTTGGCGATTTGCTCGGCAACGGACCAGATCATCTGGTTCAGGTTGGCGTTTTGCTTGATTTGCCCGTTGACCTTAAGCCAGATCGCGCCCTTCGTGAAGTGACCCGTCTGGGCCACTTTGTGAACGGCGCCAATGGGGGCAGAGTTGTCAAAGCTCTTGCCGATCTCCCAGGGTTTTTTCTGGTCGCCCATGGCGCGCTGGAGGTCGCGTCGGGTCATGTCAAGACCTAGCGTGTAGCCATACACATGCTCAAGCGCCTTGTCCAGCGGGATGTTACGCCCGCCCTTCCCCAGTGCCGCCACCAGTTCGGCCTCGTAGTGGTAGTTCTTGGTGAGCGTGGGGTAGGGGTGGTTCGCCACGGTTCCGGGCGGCACATACTGAATGGCATCCGTGGGTTTCTGGAAGAAAAACGGGGGTTCGCGGGTCGGGTCCGAACCCATCTCGCGCGCATGCGCGGCGTAATTTCGCCCGATGCAGTAGATGCGGCGAACGGGAAACTGCTCCTCGGCACCGACGATGGGGATGTAGGTGCCTGGCACGGAAAACGGAGTTTTGACCTGTTGCTGTGCGATGCCGGGCGTGGCACAACCCACCAGGGCGCCCGTGGTGATCAGAGCTGAGCTCTGGAAGAAATTGCGTCTGTCCATGGTGTGTCTCCTGATTGATTTTGATGCCGATAGATCCTGCAGGTCTTTGCTACTCCCGCCGTCGGCGCAGTGTATTCCTGCATCCTGAACTCTGCACAAATTTTATAAATAAATCAGTCTCTTACGACGTGCTGACAAGAGGCTAACGGTGAACTGACATCAGTCTGACCATAGGCTGACCAAGCCACCGAAGTTCACACTTGGAGTGTCGAAAACCACGAAAAATGTGGGTTCCACGTACAGACATTCTCAGATGAAATGCGAAAAATAAGTATGCTTATGGTTAAGTGCGTTACTTTTAAAAATATTCTGGAGGCTACTGTGAAATTTGTTCGAAATATTGCGATCGGCTCTTTGGCACTTGCTGCCGCGTCACTCAGCTTTGCTGCTGACAACATCAAAATCGGATTGCAGGGTCCCCTGACAGGGGGGTCTAGCCCGATGGGGGTGTCCATGCGTGATGGGGTCAAGCTGGCTGTTGCTGAAATCAATGCCAAGGGGGGGGTGCTGGGGCGCAAGATTGAATTG
>JAHEBY010000066.1 GCA_024642025.1 Comamonadaceae bacterium
AAGGCTCAGTGTAACGGCGGACCGTGAGGTGTCAACATTCGTACCGCTTCAGTTCCGGGCGCGACGCAATTCAGCCACGCGGTCCGCAATGGCGTCAATGTCCAGGCCCTCTTCGGCCTGACTGAGATACATCTCCAGATCGTCCACCGCGCGGGCCGTGTGACCCTGTTCAGCCAGAGCAAGCCCGCGGTCGCGGAACTCGCCCCAAGCTTTGGGCAGCAACGTGATCAAACGGTCCTGCACGGGAATCAGTCGCGCCCAGTCTTCCTGCGTGCGGTGTACTTCCTTGAGGTTCCTGAGCATGCGGGCGATGATGTCTCGCGGGGGTGCGACCTGGAGGTAGAGTCCGATGGGCGCATCAAAATCATCGACCAGCCCGCTTCGACGCTTGTAAGGCTCCAGCCGTTCAGACAGCTCTTCCCGGCTGAGCGACTGCCCGGTGAAGGGGTCAATCACCACCTGGCCGCGCGGCAAATTGACCTTGATCATGAAGTGGCCGGGGAATGCCACGCCGTGCGCATTGAGCCCCATGCCCTGCGCCAGCTCCAGCCACAGCACGGCGAGCGATATGGGAATGCCGCGACGGGTGCGTAACACGGCGTTCAAGTAACTGTTGTCGGGGTCGTAATAGTCGTTGACGTTGCCACCAAAGTTGAGGTCCCGGTAGAAAAACTGGTTCAGCGCGCGAAGCCGCTGCAATGGCGGTGCATCGAGTGGCATGCGACGTTTCAGGCGCGCGAGCAGTTGATCAACGTCCCCCAGAATCTGTTGCACATCAAGATCGACGTATTCATCTTGCGCGAGCGAAGCTGCGGTTTCGAGCAAAGGAAACTGCTCGTCGCTTTGAACCAGCGACGCAAAATACTCAAGCGGAGTGGGCGCGTCAAGCTTTAGCAGCATGGGCCTTTGTAATGTTCTGACGCGGCGCCGTCAAGCTGTTTTACAGATGGCGGTGTGTCAACGCTGCAACAACTTCCGGACCTTGAGGCCAGCTCCCCAAATAGCTATAAAATATATAGCTGCTGACGAAATAACCACAAGGGCAAGAAGCCAAATTCGCTTAAAGCTTTGGTCGCGAAGGCCAATCCAGTCATTGCTACCTGCGCACCACATCAAAAATACGGCCATCAAGGCGCTGGCGGCCATCACCTGCATGAGGAAAGTCCACCAGCCTTCCGCCGGTTTGTAACTGCCGCGCCGAACCAGCCCGATCAACAACATCAACGCATTGATGACAGCGCCGATGCCAATTGCCAGCGCCAAGCCGGCGTGCTGCAGCAGTGGAACCAGCAGCAAGTTGAGCAACTGGGTGATGACCAGCACCACTACGGCAATCTTCACTGGTGTCCGGATGTCCTGACTGGCATAAAAACCCGGGGCCAGCACCTTGATGGCCACCAAACCGACCAGCCCGGCACCGTAGCCCATCAGTGCCGTCGTGGTCTGCTGCACGTCGCGGTCTGTAAAGGCGCCATAGTGATACAGCGCCGCCACCAAAGGCCTTGAAAATGTCAGCAACGCCACGGCACAAGGCACTGCCAGAAGCACCACCAGCCGCAGACCCCAATCGAGCATGGCCGAATATTGGGCAGGATCGTTTGCAGCCTTGGCCAACGCCAGTTGAGGCATCAGCACCACGCCCAAGGCCACGCCCAGCAAGGCCGTCGGGAATTCCATCAAACGATCGGCGTACGTGAGCCAGCTCACGCTGCCACTGGCCAGGTGCGATGCTATTTGCGTATTGATGATGAGCGAGATTTGCGCCACGCTCACGCCCAGCAACGCGGGAATCATTAGCGTGGCAATGCGCCGTGTTGCAGGGTCTGCCCAGGCGCTTCGAATGCCCGCCAGGCTCAGACCAATACGAGGCAGCATCCCCAGCCGTTTGAGCCCGTATGCTTGAACGCCAAGCTGCAACATGCCACCCAACATGACGCCAGCGGCCAACGCATAGATGGGCTGCACGCCCATGCTGGAAAACCACGGCGCTCCCAGCCACATGGCACCAATCATCGAAATATTCAGCAACACCGGCGTGGCCGCCGGCAGGGCAAACCGCTTCCAGGTGTTCAAAACCCCCGCTGCCAAAGCCACCAGCGACATGAAGCCGATGTAGGGGAACATCCAGCGGGTCATGAAAACGGCCATCTCAAAGCTGTTGGGCGCCTGCTTTAGTCCGCTGGCCATGATCCAGACCAGAATCGGAGCGCCCGCCACACCCAGCACACAAGTCAAAATGAGCACCACCAGCAGCAGGGTTGCGACGCGATCAATCAGCAAATGGGTGGCTTCTTCGCCCTGCTGCTGTTTGCTGGCGGCCAAAACCGGCACGAATGCCTGACTGAAAGCGCCCTCAGCGAACAGGCGCCGAAACAGGTTGGGAATACGAAACGCCACGTTGAACGCGTCCGTCATGGCGCTGGCACCAAAAAGGGACGCTACGAGCAGCTCCCGCATCAAGCCAGTCACCCGCGAGGCAAGGGTCAGCAAGGAAACGACAGATGCGGATTTGAAAAGGCTCACGCCGGGAGTGTAGCCCGCGGCTGGAGCCCTTCAGGCCTGAGCCAAAACAGGGTCAGCAGGGTGAGGATTACCCTGCTACAATGGAGGGCTTTGCTGACATCATCCTTCAACACAAGGAACACTTTATATGGCCTCTGCCAAACCCAAGAAAAAGAACCCGCGCCTTGCGTCGGGCCGTAAACGCGTCCGTCAGGACGTCAAAATCAATGCCGCCAACAGCTCGCTGCGCTCGCAATACCGCACCGCTGTGAAAAACGTGGAAAAGGCCGTTGCCTCTGGCGACAAAGCCAAGGCCACGGAAGCGTTTGGCAAGATGCAGTCGGTGGTGGACACCGTTGCCGACAAAGGCATCTTCCACAAAAACAAGGCAGCTCGCGACAAGAGCCGCCTGAGCGTCCGGGTCAAAGCCCTGGCACTCGCCGCCCCCGCCGCCTGAGAAGGCGGCCTGAGGCAACGGCCTGACCAATCAGGCCAACAACCTCAACCAGCCCGCGCTTTTGGGTGCCAAAGCACTTGAAAGCACGCCGTTTGTAACGGGTGCGCTGTCAGCAAAGCAAAAAAGCCGCTCTCCCGAGCGGCTTTTTTGTTGGCCTGCCATTTTGACCTCTCGATGCTTCCAGTCTTCAGGATTTCAACGGGGTAAGGCCATCCTGCGTAGTCGAGACCTGAAGGTCATTGTCTTTGGCGAAGTTCATGCAGAAATCCCAGGCCATCACGTCGTGATCACGCAGGTCGACGTGCACGATGACGCACTTCACGCCGCTAACGGTCGTAGTCGGAACACACCAGGGCGAGTAACCCAGATGGCTGCCGGGCTGCGGCCCACCGGGGCGAAAGGAGCTCATGACACCCGCCAGCCGCTCAGCCCAGTCGCTCGGGCGAAAAGCCTTGCCTCCGCGCGTGAGCCCGAGGATGAATGTTTCTTTTTCAGATATCGAAGCCATTGCTTGAATGTTAGTCGTTGCCATGACTCAAAAATCGTGCCTGCATCGCAGTGATGCGCAATTGTCAACAGTTATATCAATAGGGAATCGGCACGAACGGAATAAAATGAAGGGTCAACGGCCCAACCTGCTTTGGGCCGCATTGTTTTATGCCAACCCTGGAGTGTGAAAACATGAGTAACGCCACCCAAGTTGCCTCGCCGCACGTGATGAACACGTATGGACGCCTGCCCATAGCGGTGTCTCACGGGCAAGGCTGCCGCGTGTGGGATGTCAACGGCAAGGTCTATCTGGACGCTCTGGGCGGTATCGCGGTGAACACGTTGGGGCATAACCACCCCAAATTGGTGCCTGCCTTGCAGGACCAGATAGCCAAAATCATCCATTCGTCCAACTACTACCACATACCCAACCAGGAAAAGCTGGCTGCCAAACTGGTTTCGTTGTCCGGCCTGACCAATGTGTTCTTCTGCTCAACAGGCCTTGAGGCCAATGAGGCCGCTCTGAAGTTGGCGCGCAAGTTTGGCCATGACAAAGGCATAGAAAAGCCCGAAATCGTGGTTTACGAAAAGGCTTTTCATGGCCGCAGCATTGCCACCTTGAGCGCCACCGGCAACCCCAAGGTTCAAGCGGGTTTTGGGCCGTTGGTGGAGGGGTTCATTCGTGTACCGCTAAACGACATGGCGGCACTCAAAAAAGCCACTGACGGCAATTCCAACGTCGTGGCGGTGTTCTTTGAAGCCATTCAGGGCGAAGGCGGCGTGAACCCGATGCACATGGACTACCTCAAAGCCGCGCGCGCCCTGTGTGATGAGCGCGACTGGCTTCTGATGATCGATGAGGTTCAATGCGGCATGGGGCGTACCGGCAAATGGTTTGCCCACCAGTGGGCAGGCATCAAACCCGACGTCATGCCGCTGGCAAAAGGTCTCGGCTCCGGGGTGCCGGTTGGCGCTGTTGTCGCGGGCCCCAAAGCAGCGAATATTTTTGCACCGGGAAACCATGGAACCACCTTTGGCGGCAATCCGCTGGCCATGCGCGCCGGTGTAGAAACCATCCGCATCATGGAAGAAGACGGCTTGCTGGCCAATGCCGCAAAAGTGGGCCAGCACCTGACCGACGCTTTGGCGCGCGAAATGAAAGGTGTGCAGGGATTCAAGGAGATTCGCGGCCAAGGCTTGATGATCGGCCTTGAGCTGACCAAGCCCTGTGGGGAGCTCGTCAAACAATGTGCCGATAGCGGCCTGCTGATCAGCGTGACGGCGGATTCCGTAATTCGCATGGTGCCACCCTTGATTCTGACCACGGACGAAGCAGACGAAATCGTCGCCATTCTGTGCCCTCTGATCAAGGCATTTCTGGCCAAATCGCCGTAAGACTGACATGAACCAGGCAGCCAAGCCCAAACTGCAGCACTACCTGCAATTCTCCGACCTGAGTGCGGACGATTACGCATACCTCTTCATGCGTGCCGCCCTGATCAAGAAGAAATTCAAGACCTACGAAAAGCACCACAGCCTCGCAGACCGGACATTGGCGCTGATATTTGAAAAAGCCTCAACCCGTACCCGGGTCAGTTTTGAGGCAGGTATGTATCAGATGGGTGGCTCGGTCGTGCACCTCACCACGGGTGATAGTCAGCTTGGGCGTGCCGAGCCAATTGAAGACAGCGCCAAGGTGATCAGCCGCATGGTGGATCTGGTGATGATCCGCACCTTCGGGCAGGACAAAATTGAAAGCTTCGCCGAGCACTCCCGCGTGCCAGTCATCAACGGGCTGACCAATGAGTTTCACCCGTGCCAGATCCTGGCAGACATCTTTACCTACATCGAGCATCGCGGTTCCATTCAGGGTAAAACTGTGGCTTGGGTGGGCGATGGCAACAACATGGCCAACACCTGGTTGCAAGCCAGCGAGCTTCTGGGGTTCAAGGTCAATGTGAGCACACCAACCGGCTACGGCGTCGATCAGTCCATAGCCGGTATTCGCTCAAGTGACAGCTACCAGGTCTTCAAAGATCCGATGCAAGCCTGCAGGGGTGCCGATCTGGTCACCACCGATGTATGGACCAGTATGGGCTATGAGGCCGAGAACGAAGCCCGCAGAAAGGCTTTTGCTGAATGGCGTGTTGATGCCGACATGATGCGCGCGGCCAAGCCCGACGCCCTCTTCATGCACTGCCTGCCCGCGCACCGGGGCGAAGAAGTGGATGCCGACGTGATCGACGGCCCGCAATCCGTGGTGTGGGATGAGGCAGAGAACCGCATGCACGCGCAAAAGGCGCTGATGGAGTTTTTGCTACTCGGAAGGCTTTAGCCAGATCGCCTGCCGGGCGTCACTGCTTGCCGTGTCCTTCGCGCTACCTTGCCCGGGAGTAGAGCAACTTCCGCAACTGCTACAGGCACTGCAGCCGGGTGATTCGCCTAGAGCAGGTTGCACCCGAGCCAGCTTCTTGCGCCAGCTTGCGGGCATCAAATACCAGATCGCGTAGGCGCTGGCAAAAGCGACCACCGCAGCCACGATCCATTGTTGCCACATGGTCAGCCCGCTCCCATCGCCAGAGCAAGGCGATAAGTGATCCAGCTGGCCATATAGGCCAAGCCAAACAGATAGCCCGCCATCATCAGGGCATAGCGCCAGCTATTGGTCTCGCGCTTGACGGCCGCCAGCGTGGAGAGGCATTGGGGCGCAAACACGTACCACACCAGCAATGACAGCGCTGTTGCCACCGACCAATTGGTTGCAATGATGGGCCCAAGTGTGGACGCCACATCGCCATCGGTTGCGGACAACGCGTAAACCGTACCCAGCGCACCCACCGCCACTTCCCGCGCCGCCAACCCCGGCACCAGGGCAATCGCGATCTGCCAGTTGAAGCCGATGGGGGCGACCAGCACTTCAAGCCATTGCCCCAATATCCCGGCCAGACTGTATTGGATGGCCGGGCCGGTCGCTCCAGCAGGCGGGGCCGGAAATGTGGAGAGAAACCACAACAAAATGGTCAGCGCCAGAATGATGCCGCCGACGCGTTTGAGGAAGATGACGGTGCGCTCGTACAACCCCATGGCCAGATGGCGCAGGCTGGGCATGCGGTAGGAAGGCAGCTCCATCAAAAGCGGTGTGGGACGCACGTGCCCGCGCCACAACTTGAATGCTCCGGCCACCGCCATGGCACTGGCAATTCCTCCGAAGTAAAGCCCAAACAGCACGACACCCTGCAGATTGAACACGCCCCACACGGTGCGTTCCGGAATGAACGCACCGATCAACAGCGCATACACGGGCAGGCGCGCCGAACAGGTCATCAATGGCGCAATCATGATGGTCACCAAGCGGTCACGCCAATGGGTGATGGTGCGCGTGGCCATCACGCCGGGTATGGCACACGCAAAGCTCGACAACAATGGAATGAACGAACGGCCGGATAAGCCGACAGTGCCCATCACGCGATCCAGCAGGAAGGCGGCGCGTGGCAGATAGCCTGAATCCTCCAGTGCCAGAATGAATAGAAACAGAATCAGGATTTGCGGCAGGAACACCAGCACACCCCCTGCGCCAGCCAAAATGCCGTCTGTCAGCAGGCTTTCCAAAATGCCCGCAGGCAGATACTCGCGCAGTAGTCCAGACAAGCCTTCAACACCAGCCTTGATGGCATCCATTGGCACGTTGGCCCAGCTGAACACCGCCTGAAACATCAAGAACAGCGTGCAAGCCAGCACCAGCATGCCCCACAACGGGTGCAGCACGATGCGATCAATCGCGTCATCCCGTTGCAGGCTGTCGCGCGGTGCCGTTACGGTAGCCGCCATGATGCGACGCACTGCCTGCTGCGTCGCCATGACCGCATCAAAATCAGGAGCCCGCCACGTGCGGACGGTGCCCAACGTCGAAGCGGCGGGTGCCCAGGTTTCCAGAAAAGCCACCAGTTTGGCCGCGCCGTTGTGGTGAATACCAACCGTCTCCACCACGGGAATGCCCAACTCCCGCGAGAGGGCGGGCACGTCAATGCGGATATCCGAACGCGCAGCGGCGTCGCTCATGTTCAGCGCCAACACCATGGGCAGGCCGATGGCGCGCGTTTCCAGCACCAGGCGCAGATTCAATTCCAGATTGGTGGCATCCGCTACACAGACCAGACAATCAGGCAAGGGTTCCCCGGCGCGCTGGCCAGTCACGATATCCCGCGTGATGGCTTCGTCAGCGCTTAGCGCGTTCAGGCTGTAGGCGCCAGGCAAATCCAGCACGACAACACGTTTGCCGGATTGGGTGACGAGCAAGCCCTGCTTTCGCTCCACGGTGACACCCGCGTAGTTGGCGACCTTTTGCCGACTGCCCGTCAGCAGATTGAATAACGCTGTCTTGCCACAGTTAGGGTTGCCCAGCAACGCAACTTGAAGGGATCCAGCCGTAATCATGGCCGCACCACTGCCGCAGACGAGTTTGACGTGCTGACGCGGATCATGGCCGCCTCGCGCTGTCGAAGGGCAAAGGTTGTATGGCCCACACGAACGGCAATCGGGTCGGCTGAGGGAAACCCGCGAGCGATAGCGCGCACCTGCACACCGGGGAGAAAGCCAATCTCCAGCAGGCGCAACAGAACGCTCTTGTCATCAAGGTCGTTGGAGTGCTGCAAACTCACCACCCACGCGTTAACCCGAGCGGGCAGTTCGTGCAGGCCCATGGTCGTCAAATGACCCGACTGGTCGGCGATAGTTGAGCTCATGGAATTTGTCTTAAATGCGAATCATTCTTATTATAGACATGTTATCCGTTTTGATCAAAAACATAAATTTGCTGGTGCGTTGGCAAAAACCGACACCCTTGCCTACCCAACCGCGCCACACTTGCCGTGCACCATGAAACGCATCTGGGACATATCTCCACCCGTTCAGGAAGGCACGCCCGTTTTTCCCGGTGACACGCCCTACCGGCAGGAATGGGTGGCAACGGTTTCACCGGGTTGCCCCGTGAACGTGAGCACTCTGGCACTGTCACCCCATGTGGGTTCGCATGCAGATGCCCCACTGCATTACGACAACGATGGCGCGGCGATCGGTTTCGTTAACCTCGCACCATACCTCGGCACCTGCCGCGTCATTCACGCGATCAATTGCGGCCCTTTGATTGAATGGGAGCACATCGCGCACGCCTTGCGAACCACGCAAGCAGTGCCACCCCGCATACTGGTGCGCACCTATGAAATGATGCCCGTTGACCATTGGGACGCTGAGCTTTCTGCCTATACCCCGGCAACGATCGAACGCCTTGCCGCGCTGGGCGTGGTGCTGATTGGTATCGACACGGCCAGCATCGACCCGGCCGAGAGCAAAACCCTGGACAGCCACCAGGCCATTCGCCGACTGGACATGCGTGTGCTGGAAAATCTGGTGCTGGATGACGTGCCCGAGGGCGACTATGAGTTGATCGCTTTGCCCCTCAAACTGATGACCGCTGACGCCTCACCCGTGCGCGCGATCCTGCGTGAACTCTGAAGTGATCGCCCCAACCGGCGCCCTTCCACACCAATCCACATCCCCATTGCCATCCATATGACTAACCTGAACGACTGCCGCAACCTCGATGCGCAAGACCCACTGGCGCCATTGCGCGAACAATTTGTGCTGCCCGAGGGCCTTGTCTACCTCGACGGCAATTCCCTCGGTGTGCTGCCCAAAAGCGCCCCGTCTAAAGTAGCCAAGGCCATTGGGGAGGAATGGGGACAGGGCCTCATCCGCTCCTGGAACAGCGCCGGCTGGTTTGACCTGCCACAGCGACTGGGCGACAAGATTGCCCGCCTGATCGGCGCCAAACCCGGCGAAGTGGTGGCCACAGACAGCACCTCGATCAACCTCTACAAGGTGCTGAGCGCTGCACTTTTAATAGCTAAAAGAGCAGATTCCACGAGGGCTAGAGTGCTATCAGAGCGTTCAAACTTCCCAACAGACCTGTATATTGCCGAAGGCCTGTGCCGCCAGCATGGATGCACGCTGGAATTGCTGGAGCCCGAGCAGCTGGCCGCCGCACTACAACCAGCCGCAGCACGTGATGTGGCAGTGTTGATGTTGACACATGTGAATTACCGAACTGGCGCCATGCACGACATGGCTGCCCTTACTGCGCAAGCTCACGCGGCGGGTGTGTTGACGGTGTGGGATTTGGCTCATAGCGCGGGCGCCGTGCCAGTCGACCTGAATGCGGCGCACGCCGACTTTGCCGTGGGCTGCGGATACAAATACCTTAACGGCGGGCCCGGCGCACCAGCCTTTGTGTGGGTGCATCCTCGGCATGCCGACTCATTCTGGCAGCCGCTCTCCGGATGGTGGGGGCATGCGGCCCCATTCGCCTTCACGCCCAACTATCAGCCC
>JAHEBY010000067.1 GCA_024642025.1 Comamonadaceae bacterium
CCCTGCTGGATGTGCTGGTGTCGCCACAACACAATTTGTCATTGGCGCGGGTGTTGAAGTCGCCGCTGTTTGGGCTGGGTGACGAGGCCCTGGTCTCGCTGGCCCTGCTGCAACAGGAAGTAGGGGGGGGATGCTGGTTCGATTTACTACAAAAAGAAGAGCTGTTGGCGCATATTCCACGGGGGCTAGGTGCCAATTTGATGCGCTGGAAAGCCTGGCTGGATCAATTGCCGCCCCATGATGCGCTGCAGGCGATTTATGCCGACGGCGATGTAGTGGCACGCTTTGCTGCAGCCGCCCCGGCTCATCAGCGCGACACGGTGCTGGCCAACCTGCAGGCTCTGCTAGGCGCCTCGCTGCAACTGGGTGGTGGCCGCTTTGCCACACCCTATGCGTTTGTGCGTGCGCTCAAGGCCGGTGGCGTCATGGCGCCTGCAGCGGTGAACCCGCACGCGGTGCGTCTGTTAACCGTTCACGGCGCCAAGGGACTGGAGGCGAAGGCCGTGTTGCTGCTGGATACCGACACGCCTGGGCGCAACGCCGACACCATGACCGTGCTGGTGGACTGGCCGGGCGAGGCGGCATGCCCTGCGAAATTTGTGTTTTTGGCCAGTGAAAGCTCGCCGCCCGCCTGCGCGGTCGAAACCCTGGCGGCAGAGCGCATCGAGCGCGAGCGCGAAGAGCTCAACGCGCTGTACGTGGCCATGACCCGCGCACGGCACACCCTGGCCATCTCGGCCATCGAGCCGTACCGTAGCGCCCCGGGTAGCTGGTGGCAGCGGCTGCAAGCGTTGATGCCTGACGCTGTGCCACCGGCGTTGACAGGTGGGTTGAAGTCGGCGCCTGATCAACAGGTTAAAAAGCCGGTAATCCTGCTAAAAGAACTGCCAAACTGGCACTCAGCCCCCGTGGAATATGCGCGAGCAGCTATAAAAAATGGAGCATTTTCCAGCGCAGGACCCGACCCGATGTCCGATGGTTCGACCTCGACGGATGACGACCTGTCCCGCATCGGCCAGGCCATGCACCGCCTGCTGCAGTGGGGCGACGCAAGCGCCCCCAGCGTCCGATCTGCCGCCCGCGAGTTTGCGCTCTCGCCCGATCAGGGCGCACAGGCCGCTGCGCTGGCGCAGAGCATCCGCGCCGGCGCTGCCGCCTGGGTGTGGGACGAGGCGCTTGTGACCTGGCAGGGCGACGAAGTTGAAATGCTGATCAATGGCGAGGCCAAACGGCTGGACCGCCTGGTTCAGCGGCGCGATACCGGGCATTGGTGGGTGCTGGACTACAAATCCGCCCACTCACCCCAGCATTCGCCCGAGCTGGTGCAGCAGCTTGAAACCTATCGCGCTGCGGTGCAGGCGGTGTACCCTGATGCCACTGTGCGCGCAGCCTTTTTGAGCGGCAATGGGGAATGCATCGAACCGGGCGACCCAAGTGAGCCACAGGCATGAAGAGGACGCCGCAGTGAACGTGATCGTGGTCGGTGGTGGCCCGGCGGGCCTGATGGCGGCAGACGTGCTCAGTGCGGCTGGCGTGGCGGTGGATGTTTACGACGCCATGCCCTCCGTTGGCCGCAAATTCCTGCTCGCGGGCAAGGGCGGCCTGAATTTGACGCACGCCGAGCCTGCAGACTCTTTTGCCACGCGATACGGCTCACGCCAGCCGCAGATCGAGCCCATGCTGAAGCAGTTTGGCTCGGCCCAGGTCCGCGAATGGGCGAAGGGCTTGGGCATCGACACCTTCGTGGGCACATCCAACCGCGTGTTTCCTGCTGACATGAAGGCCGCACCACTGTTGCGGGCCTGGCTGCACCGGCTGCGTCATCCAGAATCGGCGGCTCGCGTGGGTGTGCAATTTCACATGCGTCACCGGTGGGCTGGTTGGGGCGACGACACGCATCATTCACCTGGAGAAGATCATCGGCCCTCTGCCCGGCACAACCTGGAGTTCGTCACGCCTGCCGGAACCGTCAACGTGCAGGCCGACGCCGTGGTGCTAGCGCTAGGCGGCGCCAGCTGGGCGCGTTTGGGCTCAGACGGCGCCTGGGTGCCGCTGCTTGAGGCGCGCGGCGTGCCGGTAGTGCCACTGCTGCCGTCAAACTGCGGTTTTGACGTGGCGGGTGGCTGGACAGATCACTTCTCCGGCCGCTTTGCGGGCCAGCCCTTCAAGTCGGTGGCCATTGCGTTTACTGATTCAAAAGGCAGGGAGTTTGAGCGCCGAGGGGAGTTTGTCGCCACGGCAACCGGCGTAGAGGGTAGCCTGATCTACGCGGCTTCGGGGCTGTTGCGCGACGAGATATTAGCCCGCGGCGAGGCCGTTTTTCGGCTGGATTTGCTGCCGGACATGGCGCCTGAACGGGTCTTGGAAAACGTGGCACACCCCCGAGGGTCGCGCAGCCTTTCAAGCCACCTAAAAAGCCGCTTGGGGATCGAGGGCATCAAGGCCGCCATCCTGTATGAATTGTTGCCCAAAGACGCCATGCAGGACCCGACGAAACTGGCCGCTGCCATCAAGGCGCTGCCTATACGCCTGCGCGGGCCCCGCCCAATAGACGAAGCCATCAGCAGCGCTGGCGGTGTGCCGTTCGAGGCCATGAGCGCGGGACTCATGCTCAATGCCTTGCCCGGCGTATTTTGCGCCGGAGAAATGCTCGATTGGGAGGCGCCTACGGGTGGCTATTTGCTGAATGCAAACCTGGCCAGCGGCAAGGTGGCTGGCGACGCCGTGCTGAGGTACGCCGTCAAGGCCTGACAGCAGGCGACTCAAATGCGGGAAGGACTTTTTCGATACAAGGCGATCGAATCGAAAGGAAATTGAAAGCAGATTGAAAGCAGATTGAAAGCACAATTTCATGCTGTCCGAGTTAAGCCCTGCCCGATGCCAACAACACAAACGGTGCGATGACGACTGAGAAAAAATCCAGAGGAGACAAGAAATGAAGTGTAGGCTGGCCGAAGCTTCGGCTGTACTTGGACGGCTGCCCGGGAGGTCCTTATGAACCTTGGCAACCGCAATTTCGTAAGAGGACTGGTCCTTATGTCCATCGCGCTTCTGTTTGGCGTTATGGCACAGACCTACCAGATTGGCCAACTCAGCCGGTCCGGACCGGGTCTGTTCCCGTTTATGGTGAGCTGCTTTCTGTTCCTGATTGGGCTGTTCACCGTGGTTCGCTCGCATTTTGTCCCGCCTGTGCCCCTGAACTACAACGGCAGGAACATCGCACTTGTATTGTTGGGGCTTGCCGGATTCGCGTTCATCTCGCAACACGCCAACATGATTCTTGGAATCATTTTTCTGGTGTTTTGCACCACTTTCGCGGGTACGTCCTACTCGGCGATTCGCAATATCAAAATCGCGCTGGGCTTACTGGTCGTAGCCTTTGCTTTCAAACATTTTCTCGGCCTGCAGCTTCCGCTGTACTAAACCCATGGACGTTCTGCATAACCTCGCGTTCGGTTTCGAGCACGCACTGACCCTGCAAAACCTGTTCTATTGCGCTTTGGGTTGCACGGTAGGCACGCTCATTGGTCTGCTCCCCGGACTGGGCCCGCTGTCTACTATCAGCCTGTTGTTGCCTTTGACTTACTCCATCCCGACTGGCGGGTCGATCATCATGCTGGCCGGCATCTACTACGGGGCCCAATACGGCGACAGCGTGAGTGCCATCACGATGAAGATTCCGCACGCCAGCAGCATCGTGGCCTGTATTGATGGCTACCAGATGACCTTGAAAGGCAAGACCGGACTGGCCCTTTTTACGGCAGGCATTTCCAGCTTCATCGGCGGTACGGTCGCCATCGCAGTCCTTTCAACCTTGGCCGTACCCCTGGGTGAAGTGGGACTCTTGTTTGGTCCGGCTGACTATTGCGCCCTCATGCTGCTGGGGTTTTTCTGCGTGAGCTTTGTAAGTGCCGGCAATTTGCTCAACGGTCTGGCCATGGCGATGGTTGGCGTGTTGCTGGGAATGGTGGGTACTGACGTCAATAGTGGAGTGGCAAGATACACCATGGATTTGCCCTTCCTGACTGATGGCATTGGCCTGATCAGTATTGCCTTAGGTTGCTTCGGAATTGCAGAGGTCGTCAAAAATCTCGACAGCAAGAATGTGTTGACACCCTTCAATGGCAAGATCAAGCTGATGCCAACCTGGCCCGAGTTCAAGCGCATCATTCCCAGTGCCTTGCGCGGCAGCGTGATCGGCTCGGTGCTTGGGATTGTGCCCGGCGGCGGCCCGGTGATTGCCCAGTTTGCAGCCTACGCTGCCGACAAGAAGTTCAGCAAATACAAGCACGAGATCGGTTCAGGGGCCATTGAAGGCGTAGCCGGGCAGGCTGCGGCAGATGAGGCCGCGGCCCGCACCAGCTTCATTCCCCTGATGGCCATCGGCATCCCGGAAAATGCCGTCATGGCGTTGATGATGGCGGCCTTTATCGTCAAGGGCGTTCAGCCTGGGCCCAACATGATTGCCAGCCATCCTGACCTGTTTTGGGGCCTGGTGGCCAGTATGTGGGTGGGCAACTGCTTTCTGGTGATTCTCAATGTGCCCCTGGTGCGCTACTGGCTGTCGGTGTTCAAGATTCCCTATACGGTCCTGTTTCCGGCCATTCTGTTTTTCTGTTGTGTGGGTACTTTCAGCATCAACAACAACCTGGACGATATTTACACGACCTGCGTTTTTGGCTTCATTGGCTATCTGTTTCTGCGTTTGGACATGGAGGCGGCACCGCTACTGCTCGGATTCATTCTGGGCCCCATGCTGGAAGAGAATTTCCGACGCACCATGCTGCTGAGTCGCGGCAGTTTTGCCGTTTTTGTGAGCCGCCCGATCAGTGCCACTTTGCTCGGCGCTATCAGCCTATTGGTGATCTGGCAGGTCTTGTCTTTCTTCAGAACGCAAAGTAAAAGGCCTGGCCAGACAATTGTTTCCGACCCCGTTGGGCTGTAGTGATGTTCTGCGGTGCGACGGGAAAGCGAGTCTCACTATGAACACCTGTGACATCACGGGATGTTGCGCAGCAGGATTGCAGAGCCGTCGATGGCGCGGTTTCTGGAATTGAGGTTGACGAGCCTTGACCCCGGCACTGGCTCCACAGTTAGGGCTGCTTGGTTCCCCACCTGACCCGGTTGGCCGCTTCACCATGCGGGAAGGCCCGTCAGACTTAATTGTAAGCCCTGGGGCCGTCCACGCGTAGGAGGAAGGCGATTCTCAGCCTTCGGTCAGATCTTTAACTGTAGCGCTGGCGGCGTTGGTTTTGACCGAAGTTACGCCGTTTTCCATCGCCGAGGCTGATGAATACATTTCGCTGCGGCCGATAACCTGACCGTTCGATGCCTTGAGATTGAAATACGGCTGGCCGGAACTCGACGTGTTGCGCTCAAACCGTCCATCGATTGCGCTGTTGGTTTTGCAGGAATCAATGCCCTGCTGCGCGCTGGTCTTGGTTTCGTACATCTGGCTGGTCAGGATGACCTGTCCGTTGCCTGCTTTCAGATTGAACAAGAATTTTCCGTTTTTCGACTTGCTGATCTCAAACTTTCCAGCCATGGCGATCTCCTGTGAAAAATGAACGATGTTGTTGAAAGTGCCACCAGGGCTTTGATACAAGGCCTTGCGACTTTTGGAGTCTACCCGCAATCACCGCATTTTTGTCATACTTTGCCGCTGCATCTGCCCTTTAGAATCACAGCATGTCCTATCTCGTGCTGGCAAGAAAGTATCGTCCCAAAGACTTTGGCGGGATGGTTGGGCAGGAGCACGTGGTGCGGGCGCTGGTCAATGCGCTGACGTCTCAGCGCTTGCACCATGCCTATCTGTTTACAGGAACCCGAGGCGTTGGCAAGACGTCGGTTTCGCGCATTCTGGCCAAGTCATTGAACTGCGTCGGCGCTGACGGGCAGGGCGGCATCACAGCTACGCCATGCGGCGTTTGTCAGGCGTGCATCGACATTGATTCTGGCCGTTTTGTGGACTACACCGAGCTTGACGCAGCTTCAAACCGTGGCGTGGATGAAGTGCAGGCCCTGCTTGAGCAAGCGGTTTACAAACCGGTTCAAGGGCGCTTCAAGGTGTTCATGATCGACGAAGTTCACATGCTGACCAACACGGCCTTCAATGCCATGTTGAAGACACTGGAGGAACCGCCCGATTACCTTAAGTTTGTGCTGGCGACCACCGATCCGCAAAAAGTTCCGGTAACAGTTTTATCACGTTGTTTACAGTTCAACCTGCGTCCCATGGCGCCCGAGACCATTCGCGAGCATCTTGAGAAGGTGCTGGCAGATGAGGGCGTGACGGCTGATGTGCAGTCTTTGCGCTTGCTCTCTCGCGCGGCGCGCGGGTCCATGCGGGATGCGCTGTCGCTCACCGACCAGGCCATTGCATTTGGTGCAGGGTCGCTCGAAGAAGCTACAGTGCGGCAGATGCTGGGCAGTGCCGACCGTTCCCATGTGTTTCGTCTGATCAGTGCGCTGGCCACAGGCGATGGCAAGGCGGTGGTCGAGACGTCCGAGCTATTGCGTGTGAACGGCCTGAGCGCCGCTTCGACGCTGGAAGAAATGACGGCCGTGCTACAGCGTATGGCCGTGCTGCAGGCGGTGCCGGCCAGCGTGGACGAGAACGACCCCGAGAGCGCGCAGTTGTTGCAATTGGCTGAGACCATGCCAGCCGATGAGACCCAGCTGCTCTACAGCTTGTGCCTGCACGGCCGTAGTGAGCTGGGCCTTGCGCCGGATGAATACGCGGCGCTGACCATGATCCTGCTGCGCCTGCTGGCGTTCAAACCGGCAGGCGCAACCACGAGCATAAGGTCAGCTGCGGAAAAAAAAACTCTGACTGAGGCTGCTGGCGAGCGCAAGCTGGCGCCGCTGCCTGATGCTCCAACGCTGGTTGAGCCCGCCCCGGCGATGCAGGCGCCTTTCGGCAAGGCTGTGCCTGCTGGACAGGTGTTGCGGGTGGTTGAATCCGGCGCAGCAGCGGCGAAAGACCCAAAGTTTAAAGAAAATAGCCCTTCAGCCCCCGCAGAATATGCACAAGCAGCTACAAAAACAGTAGCTATTCCGGTTCGTATACAGGCGGATTCACGTGCCGAAGCCAGTGTTTCGCAGTCTTCGTCTGCAACGCTAGTGCCCACGGAGGAGGGCGAGTTCTGGCATGGTCTTGTGCAAGGGCTCATTGCAGACGACCTGATCGCCGCGCTGGTGCGGGAGCTGGCATTGCAGTCGCAGTTGGTGGCACGAGATGACGACCAGTGGATTTTGAGGGTAGAGCGCGAATCGCTCAATCAGAGCGGCAGCCGGGAGCGGCTTGCCCAGGCGCTTGCGGCGGCTGGCCACTCGGTCGGCCTCGCGGTTGAAATCGGGCGCGTAACCGATAGTCCAGCGAGGCGCAACACTGCACTGGCTGCAGAAAAGCAGCTCGCTGCGGAGCGGATCATTTTTGAAGACCCGTTCGTAAAAGCCATGATGCGCGATTTTGGGGCGAAAATCGTACCTGGAACGATCAAGGCAATTTGATCATGCGCTTCGTGCACAGCATTTTTTGACACTGAAAGCAAGGATAAAAAACATGTTCAACAAAGGACAACTCGCCGGACTGATGAAGCAGGCGCAAGCCATGCAGGACAACATGAAGAAGGCGCAGGATGAGCTGGGCAACATCGAGGTGACCGGAGAGTCTGGCGCAGGCCTCGTGACCGTGGTGATGACCTGCAAGCACGACGTGCGCAGGGTCACCATTGATCCCAGCCTGCTGGCTGACGACAAAGACATGCTCGAAGACCTGGTGGCAGCCGCCTTCAACGCAGCGGTTCGCAAGGCTGAGGAAACCTCCAGCGAGAAAATGGGCAAGCTCACCGCAGGGATGCCTGGTTTACCCGGGGGCATGAAATTCCCGTTCTGATGCAGGTGTTTGCTGCCGCGCGTGCAGTAGGCCGTGCAGTCGCATGACAGATTCCAACTCTCTGGATGGCCTTATTCAGGCGCTCAGGCGTCTGCCCGGCGTTGGGGTCAAGTCCGCAGCCCGCATGGCATTTCACCTGCTGCAACATGACCGCGACGGGGCACGGACGTTGTCTCAGGCGCTACGACACGCCGTTGACACCGTGAAGCATTGCGAGCGGTGCCACACGTTTACCGAGAACGAGTTCTGTCACACGTGTCTGGATCCGCGCCGGGATGCCAGCAAACTGTGCGTGGTGGAGACGCCGGCTGACCAATCCGCCCTGGAGCGTACCCACGCGTACAACGGTCTGTATTTCGTGCTTATGGGCAGGCTGAGCCCGCTTGATGGGATTGGGCCCAAAGACATTGGCCTTAAGAAGCTGGTGGATCGCGCGTCTGACGGTTCGGTGGCCGAAGTCATTCTTGCCACCAATTTCACGGCTGAGGGCGAGGCGACCGCACATGTCATTGGCGAGGCCTTGCGTTCCAGGGGCGTGCAGACCACACGGCTGGCGCGGGGCGTACCGGTGGGCAGCGAGCTTGAATATGTGGACCTTGGCACCATCGCGCATGCGCTGGTTGATCGCCGATAATTTGCGGTCACTTTAAAAAAGGCTCTGCTCCTTTCTGATCTCAATGAATTACCCCCATTTCACGCTGGCCTATTGGTGTGTCCTGATCGTTGCGTTACTGCCACTACTTTGTGCTGGCATTGCCAAGTCCGGCACGATTACCAAATCGCGCCGGGAAGGCGGTTTTGACAACAACAACCCCAGGAGCTGGCTGGCGCGGCAGAGCGACTGGCGCGCGCGGGCGAATGCCGCCCAGGCCAACAGTTTTGAGGCTTTCCCCTTTTTTGCAGCGGCGGTCATCATCGCGCACCAACTTGGCGCCTCTCAGGCGCCGCTGGATGCGCTGTCGTTTTTGTTCGTGGTGCTGCGCCTGATTTACATCATGATGTATGTGGGCGACGCCGCCACCATACGATCGCTGGTCTGGGTCCTTGCCTTGGCGGCGAATGTGGGCATCATGTTTCTGGGCTACCGCTGAGACCCTAAGTAAAAACCCGCACGGGATGCCCCTGATGCCTGTCTTAGGCAAGCTTGGTACCCTTGAAGAACAACAAAAAATAGCTTGAGGGAATGTAATGGGGCAGCAGTTGTTCAATCGGAGGGTGTTTGCCTCAGCGGTCGGGTTGTCGCTCGCCTGCGTGTTTACACCTCGCCTGCTTGCACAGGCCAGGCCGGAAAAAACCAAGCTTTTTTTGGGAGTGGGAGGCAAGGCTGCTTTTTACGCCTTGCCATTGACCATTGCCGAGCAACTTGGCTACTTCAGGGACGAGGGCCTTGAACTGACCATTATGGACTTCGCAAACGATCAGCTGGCCACCCAGGCTGCGCTGGATGGTGCGGTTGACGCGGTGAGTGGTTATTTCGACGAAACCATCGCCCTTCAAAGTCACGGCCACGCATTTCAGGCGTTTGTTCTGCAGGGACGTGCGCCGCAAATTGTCGTGGGTGTCTGCACCAAGACGCTGCCGTCCTATAAGTCACTGGTGGACCTTCGCGGCAAGAAAATCGGTGTTGCTGCAGCAGGCTCCGTGAGCCACATGGTGGCCCGCATGGTGTTCAGCCGCGCCGGTATCAAGCCCGATGAGGCAACCTTTGTACCTGTCGGGACCGGGTCCAACGCGCTCGCCGCGGTGCGATCTGGCCAAGTCGAGGCCATCAGCAGCATCGACCCGCTGATCACGCAATTGGAGCAAAAAGGCGAGATTCGCGTTATTTCCGACACTCGAACGCTCAAAGGCACCCATGAACTGTTTGGTGGCGCAGCGCCCGGTGGTTGCCTGTTCGCTGCTGCATCGTTTCTTGAGAAAA
>JAHEBY010000068.1 GCA_024642025.1 Comamonadaceae bacterium
ACTGATCCACCGTCTGAAGGAGTCGGTGAAGCTTCGCATGATTTCCGAGGTGCCGCTGGGCGCATTCCTGTCCGGCGGTGTCGACTCCAGCGCCGTGGTGGCGGCCATGGCGGGCTTGTCCAGCGAGCCGGTGAACACCTGCTCCATCGCTTTTGACGACCCGCAGTTCAACGAGTCTGAATTTGCCAAGATGGTGGCCGATCGCTACCACACCAAGCACATGGTCGAGACCGTGGGCAGTGACGACTTCGACCTCATCGACGAGTTGGCCCGGTTGTATGACGAGCCCTATGCCGACAGCTCGGCCATCCCGACCTACCGTGTCTGCCAGCTGGCGCGCCGGCATGTCACAGTGGCGCTGTCGGGCGACGGTGGTGACGAAACCTTCGGCGGCTACCGCCGCTACCGCATGCACTTGATGGAAGAGCGCATGCGGCAGGCCTTGCCGCAGGCCGTGCGAGGGCCGCTATTCGGGTTGCTGGGGCGTGTCTATCCGAAAGCGGACTGGGCACCCAAGGTGTTTCGCGCCAAGACCACGTTCGAGGGCATGGCGCGCGATTCGGTGCAAGCCTACTTCCACACGATGGGCTTTGTGCGCGACCCGGTGCGCAGCCAGCTCTTCAGCAAGAACCTGCACCAGCAGCTGGGCGGCTACAAGGCCGATGAAGTTTTCCGCCGGCATGCAGCGCGTGCCAGCACCGACGACCCGCTGGCCCTGATCCAGTACATCGACACCCACACCTACCTGGTGGGCGACATCAACACCAAGGTGGACCGCGCCAGCATGGCGCATTCGCTGGAAGTGCGTGAGCCGCTGATGGACCACCCGCTGGTGGAGTGGATGGCCACGCTGCCGTCCGATCTGAAGCTGCGTGGGGCGGTGGGCAAGCACTTGTTTAAGAAGGCCAACGAACCCTATCTGCCAAACGACGTGCTCTACCGGCCCAAGATGGGTTTTGCGGTACCGCTGGCACGCTGGTTCCGCGGGCCGCTGCGGCAACGGGTTCGTGACTCGCTGCTGGGTGGCGCCATGTTGGACAGCGGCATGTTCAACGCCGCCACCATCCGCACGGTGGTGGAGCAGCACGAAAGTGGCCAACGCGACTACAGCACCACCATCTGGACCATGCTGATGTTCGACGCATTCCTGCGCAATGTGTCTGGGGCCGTGCCGTTGGCCCGCGCGGCCTGAGTGGCACTTGGACGCGATCCGTCAGGATGCTCGCTTGGCAACGGCATGAATCAACCCATCCACACCTTGCTGTTTTCGACGCTGTACCCCAGTGGCGCGCGGCCGCTGCATGGTGTGTTCGTGGAAACACGCCTGCGCGAATTGCTGTCCACCGGGCAGGTCAGGACCACCGTGATTTCGCCGGTGCCCTGGTTTCCGCGGGTGAAAACCCCCAACCGGCGTTACGCCGCTATGGCAGCTACGCCGCTGCGGGAGCGCATCAACGGCATCGATGTGCTGCACCCGCGCTACCTGGTCGTACCCAGGATCGGCATGAATCTGACACCCTTCACACTGGCTTGGTCGGCCCGCTCCGCGGTGCGCCAGTTGCTGAACGAAGGTGTGCAGATCGACGTCATCGACGCCCACTACTACTACCCCGACGGTGTGGCCGCTGCACTGCTGGGCCGTTGGTTCAAAAAACCGGTAGTCATCACCGCGCGTGGTACCGACGTCAACCTGATCCCAGAGTACCGCATACCGCGCAAGCTCATCCACTGGGCGGCTGGACATGCGCGGGCCTCCATTGGCGTGTCCGCCGCGCTGGTCGAACGGATGCGCAACCTGGGCATGCCCGGTGACCGCCTGCACATGATGCGCAACGGTGTGGACTTGCAGCGCTTTCAGCTCGGGGACCGCGAAGCCGCGCGGCGCCAGCTTGGCATCACCACCGGTCCCGTGTTGCTGGCCGTTGGCAACCTGTATGAATTCAAGGGGCAGCGGCTGGTGGTGCAGGCGTTGGCGCAGGTTCGAAAGCGTCACCCGCAGGCCCAGCTGCTGGTGGTGGGCGAGGGACAGGACCGTGAAATGATTGAACGCCAGGTGCAGGCCTGTGGCCTGGGTGACGCCGTGCGCATGGTCGGCGCCATTGCCAACACTTCGCTGGCCACTTGGTACAGCGCAGCCGACGTGATGCTGCTGGCCAGCAGTCGCGAGGGCTGGCCCAATGTGCTGCTCGAGTCCATGGCCTGCGGCACACCCGTGGTGGCCTGCCGCGTGGGCGGCGTGCCGGAAATCGTGCAGAACCCGGTGGTCGGGCGCGTGGTGCCCGAAAGGTCTGCCGCGGCCCTGGCCGATGCCGTGCTCGAACTTCTGGACCACCCCAGCGCGCGCGAGTCGATACGCGACTATGCCCAGGGCTTTGACTGGAACCGCACCAGCCAGGACCAGCTGAACCTTTTCAAGGCCCTGACAGACCGGCCGCAGACAGCCACCGCATGAACATCCTCTACGTTTGCCACCGGTTTCCGTATCCGCCCAAGCGCGGCGGCAAGATCAGGCCCTTCAACATGATCCGGCACCTGACCGAGGCAGGGCACCAAGTGCATGTTGCGTCGCTGGTGCGTTCGCCACAAGAGGCCGAAGAAGGGCAGGGCCTGGCCCAGCATTGCGCCGCTTTCGAGATGGGCGCTGTGCAGGAGCCGTTGCAGTACGCCCGCATGGTGGCGCGGCTGCCCCTGACCACGCCGTCGTCCATGGGCTATTTCTATTCAGCGGACCTTGCGGCGAAGGTGAAGCATCTGTTGGCCACAAAGCGCTGGGATCTGATCTTTGTGCACTGCTCGTCAGTGGCGCAATACGTTGAGCATGTTCAGGACGTGCCCAAGATCCTGGACTTCGGCGACATGGACTCGCAGAAATGGATCGAATACGCCAACTACAAACCCTGGCCGCTGTCCTGGGGTTACCTGTACGAAGGCAGCAAGATGCTGGCGGCCGAAAAGCGCCTGGCCAAGCGTTTTGACCTGTGCACGGCCACCACGCGCGCCGAGTGGCAGACCCTGGAAGACTATGGCACCGGCGCCAAGACCGACTGGTTTCCCAATGGCGTTGACGCGGACTTCTTCTGCCCCACGGACGGCAACTATGACGCCGACACCATCAGCTTCATCGGGCGCATGGACTACTACCCCAACCAGGAATGCATGGCGCGCTTTTGCAAGGACGTCTGGCCGCTGCTGAAACAGCACCGCGCCGCCATGAAACTGCTGATCGTCGGGGCCGACCCGTCGCCTGAAATGCGCGCGCTGGGGCAGCTGCCGGGCGTCACCGTCACCGGTTCGGTGCCCGATGTGCGGCCCTATATACGCGGCTCGGCGCTGATGGTGGCGCCGCTGGCCATTGCCCGCGGCACGCAGAACAAGATACTTGAAGCCATGGCCATGGGCGTGCCCGTGGTCACAGGGCAGGCCGCTGCCGGTGGGGTGGACGCCGAACCCGAGCAGCACCTGCTGGTCGCAGATGACCCGCAGGCGGTGGCACAAGCCGTGCTGCGCATCGTCGAGAACCCGCAAGAACGCGCCCGACTCGCGAAATCCGGACGTGACAGGATGCTCAGCCACCACGCTTGGCCACGTTCGATGCGGCGCCTGGATGGCATCATTGGCCGTTGTGTGGCGGGCGCGTCCCGGCACCCCAATTCCTGATAGAAACATACCGAATGAAGATCAGCATTTTTGGCCTGGGTTATGTAGGCGCCGTTTCGCTGGCCTGTCTGGGGCGGGATGGGCACGATGTGATCGGCGTGGACATCGACCGTTCAAAGCTTGACCTGATTGCCAGCGGCAAGACGCCGGTGGTTGAAGAAGGCATGGTTGAACTGATGCGCAAAGTCGCGGCCAGCGGCCGGATCACTGTGACCACCGACAGTGAGCAGGCGGTGCTGGACAGTGAAATGTCGTTGGTCTGTGTGGGCACGCCTTCGGCGGCCAATGGCAGCCAGGACCAGGGCGCCATCCAGGCGCTGGCCGCGGCGATGGGCCGCGCCTTGAAACACAAGACAACGCCCCATGTGGTGGTGTTCCGGTCGACGCTGGTGCCCGGCACCGTTGAAGACGTGTTGCGCCCCATCATCGAAGAGGCCTCGGGCAAAAAGGACGGCGTGGATTTCCACCTGTGTTTTCAACCCGAATTCCTGCGTGAAGGCTCGTCCATCCGCGACTACGACAAGCCGCCTTTCACCATCCTGGGTGCCAACCATCCCGCCGCGGCCGATCGCCTGCGCGAACTGTTTGGTCACCTGCCGTGCAAGTTCCTGCAGACCTCGGTGCGCAGCGCCGAGATGATGAAGTACTGCTGCAACAACTTCCATGCGCTGAAGATCACCTTCGCCAACGAAACCGCGCGCTTGTGTGAAGCGCTGGGCGTTGACCCCTTCGAAGTCATGGACCTGGTGTGCCAGGACACGCAGCTGAACATTTCGCGGGCCTACCTGCGACCAGGCTTTGCCTTTGGCGGCTCATGCTTGCCCAAGGATTTGCGCGCCACCAGTTACCTGGCCAAGATCAACGACGTCGAGATCCCGATGCTGTCCAGCATCCTGGCGTCCAACCAGGAGCATCTGGCGCTGGCGGCCAAAAAGGTGCTGGCCAGCGGTCTGAGCTTCAAGAGTGGTACGGACGATCTGCGAGAGAGTCCACTGGTCACGCTGGCCGAACAGCTCATCGGCAAGGGCATTCAGCTCAGCGTCTACGATCCCGATGTGCACTTGTCGCAATTGCTGGGTGCCAATCGCCGTTACATCGAGCAACACCTGCCCCACATCGGACAACTGGTGCGGGCTGATATCGAGGCTGTCATCGGTGAAAGTGAAGTCCTGGTCGTCGCGCTGGGTGACACTCACGTCTTGACGGCGCTGCAGCGCTGCCTGCGCCCGGACCAGCTGGTGATCGACCTGACCCACTTGCCCAACACCGCCGAGTTGAAGGCGCAGGTGCAAGGGCTGAGCTGGTAGGCGGCAGCAGGGCGAATTCCCATGCGTGACATCGTTCTGGTCCTGATCGTCGCGGCGCTGATACCCGTTGCGCTCAAGCGTCCGGCGGTCGGCGCCTTGATGTTCGCCTGGATGTCGATCATGAATCCGCACAAGCTGACCTACGGCTTTGCGCATGACTTCCCGTTTGCATTGCTGCTCGCGGGTGTGACCATGGTGGGCTTTGTGCTCAGTCGTGACGGCCGCAAGCCCTTCCCAAAAAGCGGCTTGACTGCGGTTTACATCTTGATGATCGTGTGGATGTCCATCACGACGCTGGATGCCATGGGCGATCCGGCCTGGGTGCGCGATCGGTGGAGCTTTGTGATGAAGATCCACATCATGATTTTGATCACCATGATGCTGATCCGCGGGCGCCAGGATATCGAACGCCTGGTGTGGGTGGTTGCAGGGTCGGTGGCCTTTTATGGCATCAAAGGCGGCGCGTTTACCCTGGTCACTGGCGGCGGTAGCCGCGTCTGGGGACCGCCCGGCGGCATGATCGAAGAGAACAACGCGCTGGCCGTTGCCACGGTCATGATGGTGCCGTTGATTTACTACCTTCGAAGTGTTTGCACCAAGCGTTGGCTGCGCATTGCTTTGGCTGGAAGCTTGTTACTGATGGCTTTTGCGATTCTGGGGTCGCAGTCTCGGGGCGCCTTGCTGGCCTTGTTGGCCATGGCCACTTTGCTGGGCTTGAAGAGTAGACACCCTGTGCGGTCAACCTTGGGCATTGCTGTGTTGATGGTCGTGGCAATAGCCTTCATGCCGGACAGTTGGACCACTCGGATGGATACCATCACGACATACACCGGGGACTCCTCGGCAATGTCACGTGTCTACACTTGGATGACGTTGTGGAATCTGGGACTTGACAGACCCTTTCTGGGCGCTGGTTTTGGTACTGACACGCTCAACGTCTTCAAGCGCTATGCACCAACCGAGGCACCTTTTGATGTTTTCACGGGTTCGGTCTGGGTAGCGCACAGCATTTATTTCCAGGCGCTGGGTGAACATGGATTTGTAGGTCTGTTCCTGTTTCTCATGTTGGGCTTTCTGACTTGGCGCATGTCGGCAAGGCTGATTCGTGACACCCGCAAGGATCCTGAATACCGCGATTGGGTTCCCTTGTTGATGGGCATGTGCCAAACCAGCCTGATCGGTTACGCGGCGGGCGCTGCTTTCTTGACCCTGATGCACTTGGACGTTGCGTACTACATCATGGCCATAGTGGTTGTCACCCATTGCACCGTTCGCGAAGCGCGGAACACCAAACAGGCCAAACCTTCACCGTTGGCGCAGGCCCCCAGTCGCCAGGCAGCTGATGGTGTTCGGCTCAACCCCAGAGCGGCCGGACGCTCATGAGTCATCGGGACCGGCTGCTGACGGCTGTCGCGCGGGGCAGTAACTCCGCATCTGGCCTGATTGGCAGGCCACGATTGAATATCCTTGTCTTCCACCGGGTGCATGCGCAGTCTGACCCGCTCTTCCCTGGCGAAGTTGATGCGGTGCGATTTGATCGAATGATGTCGGCGGTTTCTGAAGTTTTTCAGGTCATGCCACTGCGCACGGCCGTTCAGCACCTGGCAAGTTCAACGCTGCCACGAAGTGCGCTGGCCATTACCTTCGACGACGGCTATGCCGACAACGCCGAGATTGCACTTCCTATTCTCAAACGGCATGGCCTTCCGGCGACCTTCTATGTAGCCACTGGTTTTTTAGACGGCGGACGCATGTGGAATGACACGGTCATTGAATGCTTTCGCCATACCAATCGACCGACAGTGGATTTAACTGCAATGGGTCTAGGGGTTGTGCCCACCGAGACGCCCGCACAAAAGCGCGCTGGCATCGATTGCACGATCCCGATCGTCAAATACGTGGATTTGAAAGCACGCCAGGAGTCGCTGCAAATGCTGCATGACGCCTGCGGGAGACCGCCGCTGTCTGATCGCCTGATGATGACTCGTTCACAGGTGGTTTCACTGCATTCGGCGGGTATGGAGGTGGGTGCGCACACGGTGAACCATCCCATTCTGACAACACTTCCGGATGACGCAGCAGAGCAAGAATTGTTGACGGGTAAGTTAGAACTGGAGCGCATCATCCAGGCGTCTGTCCGTGCCTTGGCGTACCCGAACGGAAAACCGGGCCGTGATTACGACGCCCGCCATGTGGCAATGGCTCGGTCGCTGGGGTTCGAATCAGCTGTTACCACCTCGGTAGGCGTATCGCGATACGGTGACGACGTCCTCCAGTTGCCGCGCTTTACACCCTGGGACAGGTCCATGTCAAAGTGGCTGGCGCGCTTGCTCTTGAACCAGAGGCACGTCAAGTTTGAAACGGCGCAAGCGGCCTGCTCCAGTCAGTCAGATCGAATTCAACTATCGGGTGATCAGGATGCCTAGGTTGATGGCGCGCCAAGACGTCCAAGACCTGGCGACTGCCAGGCACCATCGCTGGGTGAGTGTTGATGTCCGGTGTGATCCGTCGATCGGAACGGTAAAACGCGCGCAGGAATCTCCCCGACGCAGCCCGAGCCGACGATGCTGCGCATGGGTTTGCGGTTTGCACAACTTGTCAACCGAGCGCTTCCTCTGTCGTTGATAAGCTGAGTTTTGATCAATACATCCCAGTGCGCGGCAGCTCCACAAATTTTGGCTTGTTCCTTTGCCGTGCCTCGCAGACACAACCAGGGCATGCCGCTATCCTGATTGATTCGGATAGATTGATTTAGAGTTAGGGTCATGGCTAAATTTGATGCAACTTCTTTAGAGTCCGCTCAGCAAACGCGTTGTTGCGGCTGGTCGCGTTACAAAAACGTCTTTGTAAGTGCCTTATTGTTCATTCTTTCTTTGCCAGCTTGGGCACAGCAGCCCAAAGATATAACAGCCGGTGAATGGGCGCTGTTGCCGAAATATTGCATAGACACACAAGGCTTCAAGTACGGTGATGCCAGCTACAACACATCACCTCGGGCGCCCTATTGGATTTCCCGGATGGGATTGTCGTTCTGGGCAATGCATCACCATTGCTGGGCAGAGATTCGAATGCTGCGCGCAAACGAGATTGGCCTGCCCAAGCCTGTCCGTGAAGGCCACTTGGTAGGCGCAATCAGTGACTATAATTACGTAATCCGTCACAGCACACCAGATTTTGTATTGTTGCCAGAGATGCATTTGCGTATTGGCGACGCGTATACAGAGCTTGGAGATATTGGTAGAGCGATGATCGCCTATCAAAATTCACGAAAAATAAAGCCTGACTATTGGCCAGCTTATACTCATTGGGCCAAGGCACAAGAAGCGGCAGGGCTAAAAGCCAGTGCGATATCAACTTTGGAAGAGGGCCTGCGTATCATGCCAAATGAACCCAAAATACGCGAAGCCTACGTCAGACTTGGCGGCAATTTAAAGGCAATTGCCCCAGCTTCTGGAAAAAATCTTGGCCCCTGAATTGTTTCGTTTTTAAAGTTTTAATGAATCCTTTTATTATCATAATTTATTGATTTGACGGGGGTGATGCCTGATTTCGCAGATTTAGAAAGCATTTGATTGATCAGTTTGTGAAGTTTTGCTATATAGCGTCGGTATTCGATTTCAAGGGTGAGCATGATCGGATCTCGGTTCGTCCTTCGATGATGGCGGCAAATTCTGGCCACCGATCACAAATTGATGAACTCACGTTTGGCTATCGATGATTTAGAGCGACGATCGTCCCGCTCCGAATTTTGTTGGCGCGCAGTCGAGAAGTGCAAATCAATCGCATCTTCTGGTCGCCACGCCGATTTCAATACGGAATGCGCGTCAAAATTCGATCAATTTTCATTTTCAGATGATGTGCTTGCGAACTTCTCTTCAAAAAATTCTTCAAAAAATCAATAACCAGGCAACATCATGACCAAAAGCTCAGACTGGCTTCAGCAGCGCTTTTACAAAAATGACGAACACCCCTATCGGCTGTTCGAAGCGAAGGTCCAGGAACTGGTTCAACCTTCAACCGCCACAATCTTGGACGCCGGGTGTGGTCGCACCGCGCCGGTCCTGCGAAAGCTGGCCTCGCCATCTCGAAGATTGATTGGCATTGATCTGGTGGATCCATCCAATGTGCCACCAGGTATCGAATATCATAAGGCTGACCTTGCCAAAATGCCGCTTGAAGATGAGTCGGTAGATTTGGTGATATCGCGCAGTGTTTTTGAGCATTTGGAGTTCCCTCAAGACGTGTACCGAGAATTGAATAGGGTACTCAAACCTGGTGGGCAAGTCGTTTTTCTGACTGCCAGCTTATATGATTATGGAACCGTCGTATCAAGAATGGTGCCGAATGTTTACCATTCAAAAGTTGTCAAGGCCGTGGAAGGGCGTGACGAGCACGATACATTTCCTACAATGTACCGCACCAACGACAAATCAACCATTGAAAAACTATCTTCGAGTGTGGGGATGAAAATTCAAAGTATTGATTATCTCAATCAATACCCCAATTACTTCAAATTCAACGCGATACTCTACGCTCTAGGAATTGTGTACGAGCGTATTACCACCCGGTTTGATGCGCTCAAAACTTTGCGCGGTTGGATTCTGGTGACCTTGGTTAAAAAAGCCTGAATTGCCCCGTAATCGACACGGTAAGCTGCCGGCGCCCGGCGTGAAATTTGGTTCATGCGGCGCGTTGCGCCACAGGGTTCAACTGAACCGCCCCGCATTTTGAGGAGGCTCCTTCGATTGAGAATGGAGCCATGATGAGGAAGTCCCCGAAGTTTTCCCCCGAGGTGATCGAGCGCGCGGTGCGCATGGTCTTCGACGCCAAG